>NZ_BCBG01000014.1:0-156471 GCF_001320485.1 Pseudomonas sp. NBRC 111130 | reverse complement strand
GGCATTCTCAAGCGTTGCGCGAGAGAGGCAGCTCGGCGAACTTCACGCCGGCCAGTCCATGCTTGATCAGTGCACGGATATTGCCATGGTCACTGCCCTCAGGCGTGGCCAGCACGTCACGGTAGTGCTCGCCGAAGGCCAACAGCGCTTCCTGGTCGCTCAAGCCTTCCAGCAGGGCCAGGCCGAGGGTCTTGCACGAGCCTTCGTTCTGCCCGGCAGCATTTTCCCCGCCACCGTTGTTGAATGCCTGAGGCTGGTAGCTGTAGTTGCCAGCAATGAAGGCCAAGGTATCGGCGAAGGCGTGTTGGCCGCTGGCCAGGCTGGTGCGCAGGGTGTTCAGATCAGTCACGAGGTTTTCCTTGTTCAAACGCCGCTTGCTGCTCGGCGCTGGCTTCTTTCTGATATTGGGCTTTCCACTCGGCGTAGGGCATGCCGTACACCGCTTCCCGGGCATCATCCAGGCTGATGTCGACCTGGCGCTCGTCAGCGGCGGCCTTGTACCACTTTGACAGGCAGTTGCGGCAGAAGCCGGAAAGGTTCATCAGGTCGATGTTCTGTACGTCGGTGCGTTTTTGCAGGTGTTCGACCAGGCGCCGGAACGCGGCGGCTTCGAGTTCGAGCTGTTGTTGCTCAGTCATGTCAGTCTCTCAGATCATGCGGTTCTTCAGGTGGCGGCCACCGTTGATGACCACTTGGCTGCCGGTGCTGTACTGGCTGGCGAGCAAGTATTTCACTGTCTCGATCAGTGGTCCGGCGCCGGGTTCGAATTCCAGCAGGGCCTTTTTCAGGGTCTGCTGGCGGTAGGCCTCGTCACCGCCTTCCTTGAGGATCAGCAGGCCCGGCAAGATACCGTTGACGTGCACCTTGGGCGCGTATTTTTCGGCAAACGACAACACCATGTTCTGCAGCGCGGCCTTGGTCGCGGCGTAGCCGATGTGGCCTTTGCTGCCGCGTGAGGAGGTTTCGTCGCAGATGTGGATGATATCGGCCTTGTCGACCTTGTTCAGCAACTCGCCGAGCGCCAGGTTGAGGTGATACGGCGCTTCGACGTGCAGATGGAACATGGTCTCGAGGTTGTCGAGGCCATCGTCGAGCCACAGCGAGGCGTTGTGAATGATTGCACGCAGGCCGTCATAGTTGCGCTGCAGGTGGTCGATCAACGCTTCACGGTCGGCTCTGAGGCAGAGGTCGGCCTGGAACTGCACGATGTTCGGGTGCGCGGACTGCGCCTGGAGGCTGCGGCTGGCACTGACCACCGTATGGCCGGCTTGAGCCAGCTCAAGGGCCAGGGCCAGCCCGACGCGCTGGCTGGCGCCGGTGACGAGAATAGGGCTGTTCATGTGCGGGCGGTCAACTTGTCTGTCCTGTCGTTGCCGCCCAGCATACCCGAACTGTCAGCTCTTGTATGACCTCTGCTCAGCGGCTGCGCAGCGCCGGGCTGGCGGTTGGCGTGGCGTGCAGCCAGTTGGCCAGCAGGCGGGTGGACAAAGGGATGAAGAAATAGACCATGACGGGTGTCAGCGCCAGCGTGCTGAGCATCACCCGGGGTACCAGCTCGAACGTAGCGAGCCAATGCCCGAACAGGGCATTGAACAGCAGCGAGACCGGGAAAAAGGCCAGCCAGATGGCCACGGCCTGCTTCCAGCGAGGTGGTTTTTGCACCATGTTGGTGCCAAACCAGTCGTCAATGCCACTGACGCGCCTCTCTTTGGGGCGCTCGAACAGGCCGTTGCCCCGGGCGAGCCAGGCCCGGCGCGAGGCGGAATGCTCCCAGGCGTGCAGGGTGGGCTCGTCGCTGAAGCGGAAAATGATCTGGAATTCGTCGCTGTGGCGGGGCGGCGCGAGGATGCCCGAGCCGAGGTAGCCGGGGAAGTCGGTGGCCAGCTGCTCGCCTTCGTGCAGCCAGGCCAGCAGGTCCTGGTAGCGGCCATGGGCGGCGCGGCGCGATACCATCAGGGTGACGGGTGGGGTAGACATCGTGTATCTCCTGGCGACGGGGCTGGCGGGTAGCCGGCTCCTGACTGCGTGGCCCGGGGTGGTGGGCAACGTCAATCTCCATGCAATAATCGGGCACGCGGCGGCATCGTGGTGACAGGCTGCCTTTGTCGACTGATCGCAAACGATTGCTGGTTTGCAGCATATGATGTCGTAGTACAATTGCCGCTCAACTTCCGCACACAGGTCACTCCAGTGCAGATGAACAAACAGGGACGTAGCTCGGCTATCGAGGCAGGCCTGCAACACCAGGACCTGTTCCCCATTCGTGAGGTTTCCCGCCTGACCGGCGTCAACACCGTGACCCTGCGTGCCTGGGAGCGCCGTTATGGGCTGATCCAGCCGACACGCACCGACAGCGGTCACCGGCTGTATTCCCAGGCAGATATCGAACAGGTCCGGAGCATCCTGGGTTGGCTCGAACGTGGCGTGGCGGTCAGCAAGGTCGGCGGCATTCTCGCGCGCGGCCAGGCCGTCGCCCAGGCCGTGGTATCGCCTGACAGCAGGGCACAGTGGCAGGCTCAGATACGCCAGGCGGTGAATCGCTTCGACGCGTCAGGCCTGGATCTGCTGTTCGATCAGGTGTTCGCGGCAATCGCTCAGGACCAAGTGTTCAGCGAGGTGTTCTTGCCGGTCTGGCATGATCTTGGCGCAGGGCAGGGGGCGTTCGGCCAGGCCAGCGAGTGGCTGTTCCTCGACCAGTTCTTGCGTGGCCGGGTGTTCTCCCGTTTGCAGCTCTCCCGTCGGCGGCGTGCGCGCCATGTGCTGCTGGCTCCCCTTCCCGGGCTGTGTCACGAACTGGAACTGCTGGTGACCGGCTTGCTGCTGGGCTGCGAGGACATCGGCGTGAGCCTTCTCATGCCCGGCCAGGCGCTGGAAGAACTACCGCTGGTCTGTGAGCGCCTGCGGCCGGATGCGCTGGTGCTGTTCGCCAACCACGCGCCGACCGTCGAATTGAACAAGCGCCTGCGGCGTCTGGCAGCAGGCCTGGAATGCCCATTGCTGCTTGCCGGTGAGGTGTCCGAGAGTGCTCAGGACAGCCTGGCGGGCAGCCCGGTTGCATGCCTCGGTGCGCAAAGTGAGCTGATGCGGCGTCGCTTGCAACAGTATCTGGCTGGTCAGCTCGATACCTGATCGTGCAGTTCTGGATGGGCCTGGCGATGGGCGTGCAAGATGTACTCACGCAGTCGGTCGATTTCTTCACCCGGGCTGCGGCTGAGGTCGTAGGCGGCCAGGTCCGGGCCGATGCTTCGGCGCAGCCTGCCATGCAGGCTGATCGGGCTGATGCCATCCGGGGCGAAATGCAGATCGAAACGCGATGGGGCTTTGGCCGGGCCACGCACCTCGAGCAACGCACCCTTGAACGAAATGTCCCTGACCAGCAGACCACTGGCCTTGCCCTGGGCATCCAGCAGGGCGCTGGGCTGATCCATCGTCAGGCGCCAGGGGCGCAGCGTGGGGCCGTCGTCTTCGTAGATTTCCGGTGAGCCGATCTGCAAATGAACGGCATGGAACTCGTCTTGCACCAGTTGCAGCGGGAAGCTGATCTGCTGGTTGTTGAACTGCGCCTGCAGGGTCACCTGCTCATTGGCCACCAAGCGGGCGAGCAGTGACTGGATGTGGCGGTCACCATTGACCAGCAGGCTCGACATCGAGTCGGCCAGGTTCAATTGCGGGGAATGCTGCATGTCCTGGATAAAGTCCAGTTCGTCCTGGGTCAGGAGCGCTTCTGCTTGCATGATCGAACTCGATGATGACGATTTCTTCAACGGCAATTGACCGTATTCACAGCGCTTGGTTCAGGCGCGTTCGTCGGCATTCCGACGAGCGTGCATTTCGGCCAGTTCGCGCTCGAGTTCGACTTGCCGGCTGACGTCCTTCTGGATACCGATGAAATAGGTGCGCTGGTCGCCAGCGTGCCTCACTGGGGTGATCGACAACTCGTTCCAGAATGCACTGCCATCCTTGCGGTAGTTGCGCAGTATTTCACGGCAGGGACGGCCTTCGGCCAAGGCCTTGCGGATGCGTGCGCGGCCCAGTTGATCGCGATCATCGGCCTGCAGGAAGCGGCAATCCTGATAGAGGATTTCATCCCGGCTGTAGCCGGTCAGGCGTTCGAAGGCCGCATTCACGTAGATCAGGATGGTGTCGTCGCCTTCCTGTTCGGCGACCACGATCCCGTCGTTGGATGCGTCGACCATCGATTGCAGCAGCTGCGCGTTGATCATGTCCGGACCATTGGGGCAATGAAGGGGACTGGGGTGGAGGCGGCCTTTTGCTGGCGCCGAATGCTAGTATCCTACGTTTTAACTCAGTTTCGGAATCCTCTTCCTGATGAAAGTCGCCATTATTTCCGGTTCGGTGTACGGCACCGCCGAAGAAGTCGCCCGCCATGCCGAGTCGTTGCTCAAGGCTGCTGGCCTTGACGCCTGGCATGCTGCCCGTGCTACCCAGCAGGATCTTGAGGGCTTTGGCCCTCAAGCGTTGCTCGCGGTGACTTCGACCACCGGCATGGGAGAACTGCCAGATAACCTGATGCCGCTTTTCAGCAGCATTCGCGACACCCTGCCTGCGGCCTGGCGTGGGCTGCCGGGCGCGGTGATTGCCCTGGGCGATTCGAGCTATGGCGATACCTATTGCGGCGGTGGCGAGCAGATGCGTGAGCTATTTGCCGAACTGGGGGTACGGGAAGTGCTGCCGATGCTGAAGCTCGATGCCAGCGAGACCGTGACCCCAGAGACTGATGCCGAGCCTTGGCTGGCAGCGCTTGTTCAAGCGCTGAAAGCCTGAGGCGTTTCCTCCCGCAACAATGTGAGCCAGGCCTGTGCTGCACGCGACAGGTAGGCTCCACGCCGCCAGATGAAGGCGATATCCCAGCGTAGATCGGTCGGCGCCTCGAGCGGCACGCGCACCACCCCGGGGCGCTCCAGCGCTTTTGCCACCACACGGGGCAGCAGCACCACGCCCTGGCCGGCCGCGACCAGCGCCACGAGGAAATCCGCCTGGCCGCTGCGGCCACCTTCCTTCGGGGTGAAGCCTTGCTGCTGACAAGCCTTGAGCAAGCGGTCGTTGAGCACGAAGCTGCGTTGGTACAGCAGAAACGGCGTATCTGCCAACTGCTTCAAGCTCAACGGGCCCAGCCCGGCAAGCCCATGCCCGGCCGGCAACAGGACATCCAACGGTTCATTGCAGAACGGCTGGTATCCGAACGCCGGGTCGCTCGGGGTGAGGCTGCCGCCCAGCTCCAGTTCGCCACTCTTGACTGCCTGTTCGACGCTACGGCTGCCGCCCTCAAGTAGCTGAATGGCGATGTTCGGATGGCGCCTGCGGTATTCGGCGAACAACCCGGCGAACAAGGTATCGCTGCCCAGCATCGGCAAGCCCAGGCGCAACTCGCCGCGCGCCATGTGGCTTAGGTCGTCCAGCTCACTGAGCAGCTCCTGACGCTGGCGCAACAGCGCTTCGCCGCGCTCTAGCACGATGCGCCCGGCTGCCGTCAGATGCAGTTGCGAGGCTTGGCGCTCAAGCAGCGGCTGGCCCACATCTTGCTCCAGCTGGGCGACTTGCTTGCTCACGGCTGACTGGCTGATGTGCAAGGTCTGCGCGGCTTGGGTAAAGCCGCCGCGATGGATGACTTCGATGAAGCTGCGTAGCTGTTTGAATTCCATGATCGCGATTCCATTGTGGAATGGCTGCCAGTCTAACAATTCGCTTTTGGCCTAGGCAGACGAATCTTAAAATGAGGGCCTGTCGAGGAACGTTCACCCATGAAACACGCATTACTGAAGAAAACGCTGCGCCTGCTCGCCGAGCTGGCGGTGCTGCTTGCCCTGTTCCTGTTCGGTGGCCAACTGGCCGCCTGGCTGAGTTGGCCGATTCCGGGCGGAGTAATGGGCCTTGGCCTGCTGTTGCTGCTGTTTGCCTTTGGTGTGCTCAAGCCGGCCACCTTGCAAATGGGCGCTGGCTGGCTGATGGCGGAAATGCTGCTGTTTTTCATCCCGGCACTCATGAGCCTGCTCGATTACGGCAGCCTGGTGCAAAGCGAAGGCTGGCGTATTTTGCTGGTCATCGCCGTGAGCACCCTGATGGTCATGGTGGTGACCGCCGTCACTGTGGAAGCGGTCTGCCGCTGGAGGCTGCGCCGTGAGCCTTGAACCCATGCCGCTGTTCTGGCTGGTGCTGACCTTGGTCGCCTACCTGGCCAGCCGCTGGCTTTATCGGCGCACCGGACGCTACCTGATGTCGCCCCTGATTCTGGTCCCGGCATTGCTGTTGGCGGTGGCTGTGCCACTGCACACGGCCTACGCCGAGTATTCGCGCAACACCCATTGGCTGATGAGCGTGCTGGGCCCGGTGACCGTCGCCTTTGCCGTGCCGATCTGGCAACAGCGGGCGATGCTGGCGCGTCATTGGCCTGCGCTGTTGATGGGTATGGTGGCCGGCAGCGCGGCGTCGATCGCCAGTTCCTGGAGCCTGGCGCACTTGCTGGCGCTGGATGATGCGATCAGCCTGTCGTTGGTGCCGCGTTCAATCACCACGCCATTTGCCATGCCGCTGGCCCATGACCTGGGTGGCGTGCCAGAACTGACGGCGGTATTCGTGATGTTCACCGGGGTGCTGGGTGCGATGTTCGGCGGCCTGCTGCTGCGCTGGCTGCCATTGCGTACACCTCTGGCGCGTGGCGCGCTGTTCGGTGTGGGCGCGCATGGTGCGGGGGTCAGCCGGGCTCGCGAAGTGGGCTGTGAAGAGGGTTCGGTGGCCGGCCTGGTCATGGTCCTCACCGGCCTGCTCAACCTGTTCGCCGCGCCATTGCTGGCGATGCTGCTATGACCGTACGAGCCACTGACTCGCTCGGTCATCAAGCTGGCTGTTAACGCAATTTTCACATGATGGACCGGTGATTACACTCGGCCTCGATATAGAGAGCACATGAAAGTGCCGAGGTGAATGCAATGACCGCAGCCTTGCCCTATCCCGTCATCACCCCTCCACCGGGACAATTCTGATGCCTATGGCCGAGATTCCATTGCGCGTCTGGCGTACCCGGGGGCAGGATTTTTCGTTCCGGGGCCAGAGCATCCGCTACTGGACCGCAGGGCAAGGAGAGCCCCTGCTTCTTTTGCACGGATTTCCCACCGCAAGTTGGGATTGGCATTACCTATGGGCGCCGCTGACCCAGCGCTTCCGGGTGATTGCCTGCGACATGCTCGGCTTCGGCGATTCTGCCAAGCCGCTCAACCACCGCTACAGCCTGATCGAGCAAGCAGACCTGCAGCAGGCGTTGCTGAGCCATCTGGATATCCACCAGCCGATTCATCTGCTGGCGCATGACTACGGTGGCAGCGTCGCTCAGGAACTGCTGTCGCGCCACCACGAACAGCGTGCCGATATCGCCAGTTGCGTGTTCCTCAACAGTGGGTTGTTCCCGGAAAGCTGTCAGATCCCAAGAATCCAGAAGCTGCTGCTCAGTCGCCTGGGCTGGCTGGTGGGGCGTTCGTTCGGGCGCGACGATCTGGTGCGCAACGTCATCCAGATCTACGGCCCGTGCACCCACCCAAGTGAAAGCGCGCTGGACGATTGCTGGAGCCTGATCGCCAGCCGCAACGGTACGCGCATCCTGCACAAGCTGGTGGGTTACCAGCCTGAGCGAAGGCAGCACCGCGAGCGCTGGGTCGGGGCTTTGCAGCGCAGTGGTGTGCCGTTGCGGTTCATAAACGGCATTGCCGACCCTTTGTCCGGTGCGCAGATGGTCGAGCGCTATCGGCAGCTGGTGCCGCACCCCGATATCGTGCAACTGCAAGGCATCGGCCACTACCCGCACACCGAAGCGCCGGCGCAGGTGCTGCGCCATTACCTGGCCTTTCGCGAACAGCTGCTGAGCTATTTACCGCAGAAAGTCGCCTGGTCCTGAGCCGCGATCATCGCCTACCGTTATCGCCCGGCATTCAGCCAGGGTGAGCTTGATTGTTCGCTTGCCTGGGCGGGCGGACAATCGATGCATTCAACCTGACCTGGAGCCTTGAGCATGAGCGAGCCGGTACGTCTGCAAGACCGTGTAGTGATCGTCACCGGAGCCGGTGGCGGCCTGGGCCGTGCCCATGCCTTGCTGTTTGCCGCACGTGGCGCCAGGGTCGTGGTCAATGACCTGGGCGGCTCGACCCATGGAAAAGGTGCCAATGCGTCGGCCGCCGACAAGGTCGTGGCCGAAATCCGCGCTGCCGGGGGCACTGCGGTGGCCAACCACGATTCGGTGGGCGACGGTGCGCGCATCGTCGAACAAGCGCTGGACAGTTTCGGCAGGGTCGATGTGCTGGTGAACAACGCCGGCATCCTGCGCGACAAGGCCTTCCACAAAATGGACGACAGCGATTGGGATCTGGTCTACAAGGTCCACGTCGAAGGCGCCTACAAGGTCACCCGGGCTGCCTGGCCACACCTGCGTGAGCAGAACTGGGGGCGGGTAATCTTCACTGCTTCAACCTCGGGCATCTACGGCAACTTCGGCCAGGCCAACTACGGCATGGCCAAACTGGGGCTGTATGGTTTGACCCGCACCCTGGCCATCGAAGGGCGCAAGCATGGCGTGCTGGTCAACGCCATCGCCCCGACCGGTGGCACGCGCATGACCGAAGGGCTGATACCCCCACAGGTGTTCGAGCGGCTCAGGCCGGAGTTGATCAGCCCTTTGGTGGTCTACCTGAGCAGCGAGCAGTGCCAGGACAGCGGCGAATTGTTCGAGGTGGGCGGTGGCTGGGTGGGCAAGGTGCGCTGGGAGCGTAGCCTCGGGGTCGGTTTCAATCCCGAGCAGGGGTTCACCCCGGAGCAGGTCGCGGAACACTGGGCGCAGATTGGTGATTTCGAAGGGGCAGTGCACCCGCAGGACAACCTGCAGGCGTTGCAACAGATGATGGCCAACCTGCAGAAATAAAAAAGGCCGCTGCAAGACGCAGCGGCCAATCGAGACGTTAGATCAAGGAGCTTCAAAATCAACGTCGGTGAACCTCGCGGGCCTGAAAGGCGGGGGGGTAGAGCCCTTCATGCCGGCCAGTGAGGCAAGAATAAGCGCTTGATCCAGTGGGAAAAATAGCCGCTTGTGACATTCACCTTTACGTTTCGGGCAACAGTGCCGGCGGGCACTTCACGCCGCTGGCGAATAGCCCATGCGCCAGCTGGTATTCCGCGCCGCTGCCAGCAGGCGCTGTGCAGCTGGTCCGTGTTCATCAGCGTGGAAGATCGAGGTCGGGCCGACCACGGTCATCACCGCCGCGATCTGCCCCATGGCGTTGAATACCGGGGCAGATAACGCATCCACACCTGGCATCAAAAGGCCGTGCACATGGTGCAGGCCTTGTTGGCGGATGCCTGCCAGCAAGCCTTCGTAGTCGCTGGCGCGCTGCTGCAGCACGGCCAGCTCGCGGTCACGCAGCTCGACGGTTTCACGCTCGGGCAGATGGGCTGCAAACACCAGGCCGGTGGAGGAACTGAGCAGCGGCAGCACCGAACCGATCTGTGTCACCACCGTGACTGCGCGCACGGCGGGCTCGATGCTGACCACGGTGGCGCCCTGATTGCCCCACACGGCGAGGAAGCAACTCTCGTTCAGCTCATCGCGCAATTGCGACAGTGGCAGTGCTGCCACTTTCAGTACATCAATGCTGCCCAGCGCCGCCAGCCCCACGCGCAATGCCTCGCGCCCCAAGCCATAGTGGTTGGTGGCGGCATCCTGCTCGGCGAAACCACTGGCGATCAGCGCCTGCAGGTAGCGGTGCACCTTGCTCGCCGGCATCTGCACATGTTCGGCCAGGCGCGACAGCGGGGTAGACGGCGACAGTTCAGCGAGGGCCTTGAGAATGTCGGTGCCGACTTCCGCCGAGCGGACTTTCTGCTTGCCGTTGTCGGCGGGGGGGCTGGCTTTGGCCATGGGTAGGAGGCTTCCGGATTTTTCGCGTCGCGCCTTTATAGCTTGACGCCTGACGGGGAGCAAATTACGTTATTCGTAATCTGATTACGACAAAAACAATATCCGGAGGCTTCGATGAACCGCGACACGTCCCCCGATCTTCAATACCTGAGCGGTTTCGGCAACGAATTCGCCAGCGAAGCCCTGCCAGGCGCCCTGCCGGTGGGGCAAAACTCGCCACAGAAGGCCCCCTACGGTTTGTACGCCGAACTGCTATCGGGCACGGCGTTCACCATGGCCCGCAGCGAGCTGCGCCGTACCTGGTTGTATCGCATCCGCCCGTCGGCCTTGCACCCGCGCTTCGAGCGCCTGCAGCGCCAGCCATTGGGCGGCCCGCTGGGCGCGGTCACGCCCAACCGCCTGCGCTGGAATCCGCAGCCCATCCCCAGCGAGCCAACCGATTTCATCGAAGGCTGGCTGTCGATGGTGGCCAATTCGGCCGCCGAGAAGCCGGCAGGGGTCAGCATCTACATCTATCGCGCCAACCGTTCCATGGAACGGGTGTTTTTCGATGCCGACGGCGAACTGCTGCTGGTGCCGGAACAGGGCCGCCTGCGCATCGCAACCGAACTGGGCGTCATGGATGTCGAGCCTCAGGAAATCGCCGTGATCCCGCGGGGCATGAAGTTCCGTGTCGAATTGCCCGATGGCCAGGCCCGGGGCTACATCGCCGAAAACCACGGCGCGCCGCTGCGCCTGCCTGACCTGGGCCCTATCGGTAGCAACGGCCTGGCCAACCCGCGTGATTTCCTCACCCCGGTGGCGCACTACGAAGAACTCAATGGCCCGGTGCAACTGGTGCAGAAGTTCCTCGGTGAGCATTGGGCCTGCCAACTGCAGCACTCGCCGCTGGACGTGGTCGCCTGGCATGGCAGCAACGTGCCCTACAAGTATGACCTGCGCCGATTCAACACCCTTGGCACGGTCAGCTTCGATCATCCGGATCCGTCGATCTTCACCGTGCTGACTTCGCCGACCAGCGTGCACGGCATGGCCAACATGGACTTCGTGATCTTCCCGCCGCGCTGGATGGTAGCCGAGAACACCTTCCGTCCACCGTGGTTCCACCGCAACCTGATGAATGAGTTCATGGGCCTGATCAACGGTGCCTACGACGCCAAGGCCGAAGGTTTCCTGCCGGGCGGTGCCTCGTTGCATGGGGTGATGAGCGCCCACGGCCCGGATGCCGAAACCTGCGAAAAGGCCATCGCTGCCGAGCTGGCTCCGCACAAGATCGACAACACCATGGCTTTCATGTTCGAGACCAGCCAAGTGCTGCGCCCGAGCCTGCAGGCCCTCGACAGCCCGCAATTGCAGGCCGACTACGATAGTTGCTGGGCCACCTTGCCGAGCACCTTCAACCCGAACCGGAGATAACCCATGAACCAGACCGCCATTGCCCGTAGCTGGGTCGAGCACGCCAACGGGCACAGCGACTTCCCGCTGCAGAACCTGCCGCTGGGCGTCTTCAGCCGCCCGGGTGAAGCACTGCGCTGTGGCGTCGCCATCGGCGATGCCATCCTTGACCTGGAGGCCGCGTTGGCCGCGGGCCTGTTCACTGGCCAGGCCAAGGCAGCGGTGGAAGCCACCCGCGGTGGTGCGCTGAACGCGTTCTTCGCCCTGGGGCGTGCTGCCCGGGTGGCGCTGCGTGAGCGTCTGCTGGTGCTGCTGGGCGAACACAGCGAACACCAGGCTGAACTCAAGGCTGCGCTGTATCCAGCCAGTGAGTGCCAGTTGCACCTGCCGGCCAAGGTCGGTGACTACACCGATTTCTACGTCGGCATCCAGCACGCCACCAATGTCGGCAAGCTGTTCCGCCCCGACAATCCGCTGCTGCCCAACTACAAATACGTACCGATCGGCTACCACGGCCGCGCCTCGACCTTGCGTCCCTCGGGGGCCGAGGTCCGTCGCCCGAAAGGCCAGACCCTGCCGCCCGGCCACACCGAACCGAGCTTCGGCCCCTGCGCGCGGCTGGACTACGAACTGGAGTTGGGCATCTGGATCGGCCAAGGCAACGACATCGGCCAGGCCATCCCGATTGCCGAAGCTGACCAGCACCTTGCCGGCCTGTGCTTGCTCAATGATTGGTCGGCGCGGGATATCCAGGCCTGGGAATATCAGCCACTGGGCCCGTTCCTGTCGAAGAGCTTCATCACTACGCTTTCGCCTTGGGTAGTCACTGCCGAGGCCCTGGAGCCGTTCCGCTGTGCCCAGCCGGCCCGGCCGGAGGGGGACCCGCAGCCGCTGCCTTACCTGCTCGACGAGCGTGACCAGGCCAATGGCGCCTTCGATATCGAGCTGGAAGTGCTGCTGCTCACCGAGCGCATGCGCGAGCAGGGTATGCCGGCCCAGCGTCTGGCCTTGAGCAACACCCTGAACATGTACTGGACCGTTGCCCAGCTGATCACCCACCACAGCGTCAACGGCTGCCAGTTGCAGCCTGGCGACCTGTTTGGTTCCGGCACGCTGTCCGGTGCCTCACCCGATTCGTACGGCAGCCTGCTGGAGACCACCGTAGGCGGCAAGCAGCCGGTGGAGCTGGCCAGCGGCGAAATCCGCAAGTTCCTCGAAGACGGTGACGAGATCATCCTGCGCGCCCGCTGCAAGCGTGAGGGCGTGGCCAGCATCGGCTTCGGCGAATGCCGCGGCAAGATCATCGCAGCCAACTGAGGGAGCAGGCCATGGAGCTGTATACCTATTACCGTTCCACCTCTTCCTATCGGGTGCGCATTGCCTTGGCGCTGAAGGGCCTGGACTACCAGGCCCTGCCGGTCAACCTGCTCAAGGGCGACCAGCGCGGTGATGCCTACGTCGCGGTGAACCCGCAAGGCCGGGTGCCGGCCTTACGAACCGACGGCGGTGAATTGCTGGTGCAGTCGCCAGCGATCATCGAGTACCTGGAAGAGGTTTATCCACAGCCCGCGTTGCTGCCGGCTGGCGCTGCGCTGCGGGCCAAGGTGCGTGGCGTGGCGGCAATCATCGGTTGCGATGTGCACCCGCTGCACAATGTCAGCGTGCTCAACCAACTGCGCCAGCTGGGCCACGACGAGGCGCAGGTCAATCAGTGGATCGCACACTGGATCGGCCAGGGGCTGGCCGCCGTTGAGCAGTTGATTGGCGATCACGGTTATTGCTTTGGCGACGAGCCGGGGCTGGCGGATGTCTACCTGATTCCGCAGCTGTATGCGGCCGAGCGCTTCAACATCGACCTCAGCGGCTACCCCCGCATAGCCCGGGTCGCTGCACTGGCCAAGGCGCATCCGGCGTTCGCCAGGGCGCACCCGTCCTGTCAGGTGGACACGCCGACTCAGTGAATCGAACGGTTCACTGCCGGTAGCTTGCCGATACGTTCGGACAGCTTAAGGCGTTGAACCGGGTCGTCGGTCAGCAGCAGGGCGTGTTCCAGGTCGAAACGTTCGGCCTGCGGGCAGTCCAGGTGTTGATACAGCGTTGCGCGGGTCACGTAGTCACTGACTTGGGCCGGGCCCAGTTGCATGACCCGTTCGGCGTCGATCAGTGCAGCCAAGTGGTTGTCGTTGCTCATATGCAACTGGCGCAGGTTGCGCGAAAGGCGCTGCAGTATCTGTGTGGCACTGGCGCTGCGCAGGTGTTCGGCAGTCAGCGGCACATGCGGGCCAAACTGGCGCGCCAGCAGCTCGCGGCAGTCCTTGGGGTACAGGCGCCGGCCCCCACAAGGGTCGAGCAAGTGGTCGGCACCGGGTACGCGCAGCAGGAAATGCCCAGGGAATGCCACGCCTTCCAGGGGTATGGACAGGCGCCGGGCGAGTTCCAGAGCAACGATCGCCAATGCCAGGGGCTGGCCGCGTCGGCGCTGCAGTACCTTGTCCAGCAACGCCGCATGCGGCCGCAGCGGATGGAGTTCGTCCTGCTGGAAACCCAGTGCATTGAGCTGTCGCAGCAGCGGCTGGGCCAGTTCGGATAATGGCAGCATGGGCAGGCAGGCACTGATCTGCCCTTGCAGGTTTTGCAACGTGGCAAGGCTGGCCGCAGGCTCGACCTTTCGATCATGCTCGGCGGCAATCCACAACGCAGCTTCCAGCAGGGCGACCGGCTCGCGCTCCAGGCAGGCCAGGCAGGCTTGACGTGGCTTCATCAGGGCTCTCCACACACGCTTGAGTATTAGCCGTGGGGCGTGGATTCGTCCAGTGGTCCGCCGACGGCGCCGTACCTTGGCGCATGCCTATACTGGTAGGAGCACCTCGTTGGGGAGCCTGTCGATGTTCGCTCTGATGCAAAGCACCCGTACCCAGTCGCTGCACCTGTTCATTGACCCGCCCACTGGCCTCAAGGCCGTAGTGGCGATTCACAGCGAAAAATTGGGCCCTGCAGTGGGGGGGTGTCGCTACCTGCCCTATGCCGATGACGAGAGCGCCATGACCGATGCCATCCGCCTGGCCCAAGGCATGAGTTACAAGGCAGCACTGGCGGGCCTGCCGTTGGGTGGCGGCAAGGCGGTGATCATGCGCAACCCGCATGTGGAAAACCGTGCGGCACTGTTCGAGGCGTTCGGCCGCTTCATCGATACCTTGCAAGGGCGTTTCATCATTGCCGTCGACAGTGGTACCTCAACCCTGGACATGGACTGCATTGCCCAGAGCACACCGCATGTGACCAGCACCACGGCCTCTGGCGACCCGTCACCGCATGCTGCCATGGGCGTGTTCGCCGGCATACGCGCCACCTCGCAGGCACGCCTGGGCAGCAGCAACCTCGAAGGCTTGCGCGTCGCTGTGCAGGGGCTGGGCAATGTCGGTTATGCCTTGGCCGAGCAACTGCATGCGGCAGGGGCGGAGTTGCTGGTCAGCGACCTGGACCCTGGCCGCGTACGCTTGGCGGTAGAGCAGTTCAATGCTCACCCGGTGACCAATGACGCCCTGATCAGCACCCCTTGCGATATTTTCGCGCCCTGTGGCGTGGGCCCGGTGCTCAATGGCCAGACGGTGATGCAGCTGCGTTGCGCGGCGGTGGCGGGGGCGGCCAACAATCAGCTGACCACCTTGCAGGTGGCGGATCAGCTGGAGTCGCGCGGCATTCTGTATGCCCCTGACTACGTGATCAATGCCGGTGGCCTGATCTACGTAGCGCTGAAGCATCACGGAGGCGACCTGGGTACCATCACTGCGCATCTGGCGCGGATACCGACGCGGTTGACCGAGGTGTTCGGCCATGCCCAGGCGGAAAAGCGCTCCCCGGCCAGAGTGGCGCAGATGCTGGCCGAGCGCATGTTGTACGGTTGAGGGCCTGGCGCAACTGCCTCAATCATGCATGAGCCAGGGCCTCAGTTGCTTGAGGTTGGAGACCACTACCTGTTGCGCTTCAGGGCTGGTCGCCACGTTGCGTGGGTCGATCTGATGGCGCTGCAGCACATACTTGACCAGAGCCCTGCGGCTCGGCACCACCAGTCGCCCGTCAATCATGCCGAAGTCGGCTTCGATGATTGCCTTCTGCGCCTCGTTCAAACGCTCGTCGGGCTTGAAGATCACCGCAATTTCGGCATTCCAGTCTTCATCCTGTGCCCGGGGGTTGGGCGACTCGTCCAGCAGGCCCGGCTGCCCGCGCAAACGGCTGAGTACGAAGTCGCGGTACTGACGGTTCTTTTCACAGTACGCCCGCACATGCCAGCGCATGCCGGTGTAGACCAGCGTGTGCGGGGCGATGAGGCGTATTTCGACGTTCGGCGTGTTGAGTGAAACGTACTCGGTTTCCAGGCGCAGGCCTTCACGGCAGGCCTTGAGCAGGGGGCGCAGAACTTCTGGCCGAATGGGCCGGTCCGGTACTTCGAGCACCTTGGTGTGGGCGTAGGCCAGTGCCAGGCCGTCAATGTGCGGAGCGCGTTCACCGTTCTGATACAGCAGTTGCAGGTAGGCGCTTGCGCTGTCCTCGATGAACTTGGGTATGAACTGATTGCTGGGTACATAACCCTTGAGCTGTTTGTCGTACACCAGGTTCTTCGGCGCATGCTCGGTGATATAGGTATTGATGTCCTTGGATGCCTGCTGCCGGCTGATTCCGAAGCTCTGCATCAGGTGGCCGGTGGTCAGGCGGCCTTCCCACCAGGCGACGGTCTCGATCAGCTTGTAGCGCAGTGCCAGGTCCCAGCGCACCTGCTCGACGGTTTGCCTGCGTTTCATGATCTCTCCTGGGAAGGCATGCCTGGGAGGCGCCTTGCAGGCGGTGACCCCGACTCTGAGGTGCGGCCTACTCGCTGGCTTTTTCCGCTGTATCCAGCTCAGCCAAAGCCGCCGCATTGCTCTTGAACGCCGCTGCAAACACAGCCCTGTTCTTGGCCATGAAGATGCTGGCCTCTTCGGCGATGTTTTCATCCAGCCCAGGTACGTGTTTAACCAGAACCTGAGTAAGCACCTCGGCCAGTTCCAGCATCTGGTCGTGGGCATCTGCGAGTTTGCGGTCCAAGAACGTGGTCTCCAAATCGCGCGTGCTGCGGTAAAGAATCTCAACAGCCATACGAGGCCTCTCGGTCAGTGGGGCAGGGGCGCTGTGGTGCGCCTGCTGCTGTGCGGTTCAGTTGCTATCCAGGCAGTCGGGCAGAATGCCGCCACCGAATACTGTATCTATATACAGTAATGGCAAGGCAGTCATTTCGCAACCGGAAATTGTAGCTGTACCGAATTCGCTCGCTGCCCGTGCCTTGCGGCAATCGGTCGCCTTCCAAGGCAGGGGCCTGGCCCTTTAACTGCATGGCACAAGCGTCACAGGCGTGACGCATCATCCTTCATGTCGTATCGGGGAATCGCACATCGTGGATATCAAATGGGCTGAAAAACTGCGCAAGGGCCTGCACGGCTCGGCCGACGCGCTGGGCAACCTGTGCGTGGAAGCGTTCCACTACCTGGCGCTGTTCGGCATTGGCGCGATTACCGCCTACGCGGCGGTGGTAACGTTCCTGGACATGCTTGGCAAGGGCGGGGTCAGCGTCGACGACATCCTGCTGCTGTTCATCTACCTGGAGCTGGGGGCGATGGTCGGTATCTACTTCAAGACCAACCACATGCCCATTCGCTTCCTGCTGTATGTGGCGATCACCGCGCTGACGCGCCTGCTGATTGGCGACGTGTCGCACCACAAGGCGCCGGACGAGGGGCTGTTGTACGTGTGCGGTGGTATCTTGCTGCTGGCGTTCTCGATCCTGGTGGTGCGCTACGCCTCTTACCGCTACCCCTCGACCAAGGTGCTGGACGCCAGCGGCAAGGAAGTGGAGGAGGGTAAGTGAGGGGCTAACCGGCTACCGCTGGCAATGGGCTCAGGCATCGTTGAATCCTGGCTGGCGCCTGGCAGAGCGTCGTGACACCGGGTCGCGCACGGTGGCGCCGACAGGAGAATAAATTGAGCACAAATACCGAAGCTGTACATGCCCACCTGAAGCAGGTGCTTGCGCCGTTGGGGCTCGACCCGAATGGGGTGTATGTCACCGAAGTCGCCGATGTCGTCGAATTGAAAGTGGTCGCCAGCCGGTCCCTGGTGGAGGAGTCGTTGTACTGGCTCAAGCGAGGCCAGGAGCCCACTTACGACCAGGGCCTGGTCGGTCTGTTCCACCGCTCCAATAGCTTTGATGCCGCGCACCGCGTAGGTAACTGGCGCCTGAGGGAGTTGGAGAAAGCAATCGGCGAGATGCTGAGGCTGGCCTGATCCTCAGTTGGCCACGCTCACTGCTGCGAACGGGCGGGCGTCAGGGCGCGTATCGCGGGTCAGGGCGGCCAACACCTGCAACGGGTTCTGCCCCAGTTCGATCGCAAGGCCCAGGCGGATGCTGTCGATGACCCGTTGCAGGCGCACAGGGTCGTTGCGCTGGGCCTGGCTGATGAGGCGCTTGGCAACCACGCCGGCGTCATCGGAAAGGGTCAGCATGATGCTGCCGTCCAGCCGTTCGATACTCAGGTTGATCCGGTATTCGGAGGCGAAGGCGGCGCTGATCTGTTCAAATGGATTGTTCATGGTCTGGGTCCGCAGTGGATGACTGCAGAAGTTGACCGGGTAACCTGCACGATGGTTCACCCCCATTGATCGGTGCAAACCAAAACGCCCGGCGCGAGCCGGGCGTTGTTGTTCAGGGAGCCTGTCAGGCGTCGGGGTCGGTCAGTTCCAGTACCCCGCGCTTGCTGCGCAGTTTGCCGTAGAAGTGTTCCAGCGCATTGTTCAGCTTGCTGGCGGCACCGTCGACCGCCTGGTCCAGTGAGGTGGCAGTGTGGGTCACGGAAATCGGCTGATGGCCTTTCGGGCGAGCCTCCAACTGGCAGCGTTTGTCATGCGGGCCGGGCTTGGCGCCGTTCTCGTCACGCAGATGCACCTCGATGCGGGTGAGGTCGTCGTCATAGCGTTCGAGGGTGGCTTCCAGCGTACTGCGGACCCACTCGTTGAGACGGATGTTGCCTTCGATATGGTTGCTGCTGTTGACCTGGATTTGCATGATTCCAATCCTTATTCAGCTTGCTCGCATGGAGGCGTGCCTAGGCCATTGAGGGCCTTGGTATTTCTGCGCCTCTTGACTCTAAGGTCAGGCAACGGCGAAACGAATACAACCCCTTTTTGAAAATAAATTTTCTGTAGCAAATTCATTAGAGGGGGCCGCCAACATGGATTCGCCGCGAGCCTGGCAGCGCCTGTGCGATCGAGCGCCGCGCGGGCGGCGCTCGGTCTCATAGGCGCTGAATATCTGACGGCGAACACCCGATAGCCTCCATAGAGATTTTGCTTATGAGAATTAAACTCATTACTATTGCATCCCCATTCCCCGGACCCTCGCCATGAAGCGCTCCGCCGCCGGACTCCCTCTCAGCTATCGCCTGGCCGTGGTTTCACGCAGCCTGGCGGCATTGCTGGGCGGCTATCTGCTGGCGTCGTCGATCAGTGTCTGCCTGGCCCTGCTGTTGCCGTTGCCCCAGGTCGACGCCACGCTGTCCGGCCTGATGCTCTCGTTTGTGTTCTACCTGCTGGCCTTCATCTGGTGCTTCGCCTGCCGCAGCGCCTTGCGTGCCTGGCTTGGCGTGTTGTTGCCGAGCCTGGTGCTGGGCCTGCTCGGCGGGTTCGCCTACTGGATGAAGAACCCATGAAGGAAGGCTTCCGCCAGGCCATGGCCTGGCTGCACACCTGGACTGGCCTGATATTCGGCTGGCTGCTGTTTGCCATCTTCCTGACCGGCACCCTGTCGTACTTCAAGGAAGAGGTCAGCCACTGGGCGCAGCCGGAAGTGCGCCGCCATACGCTCGACCCGGTGACCAGCCTGGGCTTGGCCCAGCGCTATCTGGAGCGCAACGCCGCGCACTCGGACAGCTGGATGATCCGCCTGCCGAGCGAGCGCGACGCCGCCTTGAACGTCGGCTGGCGCGACCCCGAGGGTGGGCCTCGGGGCTTTGTCAGGAAGAATCTGGATGCACAGAGCGGGCAGCCGGTCGATGCGCGCGAAAGCCGTGGCGGCGAGTTCTTCTACCGCTTCCATTTTGAACTGCAGATGCCCTATCCATGGGGCCGCTGGCTGTCGACGCTGTGTGCCTTCATCATGCTGCTGGGGTTGGTCACCGGGATCATTACCCACAAGAAGATCTTCAAGGAGTTCTTCACTTTCCGCCCTGGCAAGGGCCAGCGCTCATGGCTGGATGGCCACAATGCCATTGGCGTGCTGGTGCTGCCGTTCCACCTGATGATCAGCTACAGCAGCCTGGTGCTGTTCATGTACATGGTCATGCCGGCCAGCATCATGGCCAGTTACGGCAATACCAACGGGTACTTCAATGACCTGTTCGGCCGCGACCAGGCACCCAAGCCAGCCCATGTCGCCGCGCCTCTGGTGCCGCTGGCGAGCCTCCATGCCAAGGTGCAGGCGCTGGTGCCGGGCGCACGCATCGGGCTTATCCAGGTGCAGAACGCGGGCGATCGCAATGCCCGTGTCGTCTTCACCCAGTCATCGGCGGATAACGTCCCCTACAAGCGCAGTGCCAACTGGACCTTCGATGGGGCCTCTGGCGAACTGCTGAAACAGGGCGCGCCGGAAAGCGCCGCGATGATGACCTCGTTCAGTTTCGCCGGCCTGCACATGGGCAACTACGCCGGGCCTTGGCTGCGTTGGTTGTACTTCGCCTTCGGGCTTGCCGGCACGGCGGTGATCGGCACCGGCCTGGTGATGTGGCTGGGCAAACGCCAGCTCAAGCATGCCAGGAGCGAACGTCTGCCGGGCGAGTTGCGCCTGGTCGAAGTGCTCAACATCGCCAGCATGAGTGGCCTGGTGCTGGCCGTGGCCGGTTTCTTCTGGGCCAACCGGTTGCTGCCGGTGGCACTGCATGGGCGTGCTGACTGGGAGGTGAACACGTTCTTCCTGGTCTGGCTGGCGTCACTGCTGCATGCCGTGCTGCGCCCGGGGCGCAGGGCCTGGGGCGAGCAGCTGGCAATGGGGGCACTGGCTTTTGCCCTGTTGCCGTTGCTCAACGCCTTGAGCACCGGCCAGGGGTTGAACGTCTCTGTGCCTGAGGGTGACTGGGCCATGGCCGGTTTCGACCTTACCGCCCTGGCGTGTGGGCTGTTCCTGGCCTGGGCCGCGAGCAAGATGCTGCGCCCACCTAAGCCCGTCGCAAAACGTGCGGCGAAGGCGGCCAAGGTCTCGCCCAAAATGGTCGAGGTGCAGTGATGCTGAGCATTGCCCTGATCGGTTTCGCCGGCTTCGCCGCGCTGTGCCTGGCGATGGAAAAGCACTTCAACGAGCTGCTAAAGCACAAGCCTCGCCCGGCCCAGTTGCGTGCACTGCGCGCTGGCGGTTGGCTGCTGCTCATATTGTCCCTGGTGCTATCCGTTCACTGTCGTGGCTGGGCCCACGGGCTGGTGGAGTGGGCCGCGCTGTTGATGGCCGGCGTTACCCTGTGGGTGTTCGGTCTGCCTTACATGCCGCGGGCGTTGCTGGGCCTGGCTGCCGCCAGCCTGGTACTGGGCCCGCTGTTGGCCGTGGTTGCGGGGTGATGCCTTGAGCGAAATCGAGAGCGACAGCACCCGCGCGCGTTTCCTCGAGGTTTTCCTCGCCCAGCGTGCGCGCATGGAGGCGTTGGTCAGCCGTCGGGTAGGCTGCCGCGCTACTGCGTCCGACCTGGTGCAAGAGCTGTTCCTGCGCTTCTGGCGTCGCCCCGAGGTCAAGGTCGAAGCGCTCGATACCTACCTGCTGCGCTGTGCCGGCAACCTTGCCATCGATCATCTGCGCAGTGCAGGCAGTCGCGAACGCCTTGCCGAAGCCTCGCTGCAGCGTGATGAAGCGGCTCTGGCCCAGGCGCCAGAGCAGGCCGTCGAGGTCGATCATGACCTGCAGCGCATTGAAGCCGCCCTGCGAGCGCTGCCTGAGCGTACCCGGCAGATTTTTCTGCTCAACCGCGTCCACGGCTGCAAGTACGGCGAGATCGCCAAGGCCATGCAGCTTTCCCAGAGCAGTGTGGAAAAGCATATGATGCGCGCCCTCGAAGCGTGCAAGGCCAGTGTTGCCGAGCCCGCGACCTTCACTCGCAGGCCTGGGAGCGCCCGCCGATGAGCCACCCAGACCCGGTTACCGCTGCCCAGTCCGAGGCTGCCTTGCAGTGGCTGATCCGCATCAACGAGCAGCCTGAAGCGGCAAGCAGTGCGCCGTTCAAGCGCTGGTTGCTGGCCGATCCCAAGCATCGCCAAGCCTATGCCGAAGCCCAGTTGCTGATGCAGCTCAGCGAAACACCGGCAGCGCGTCTGGCGCAAGAACAGCATGAAGACCTGCAGCCTTACTTGCTGGCCATGGCCAAGCCACCCGGCAAAAGCCACTGGCGACGCGTTGGCATGGCGTTGGCAGCGGCGTGCCTGGTGCTGGCGGTCAGCGTGGCGGGTGGCTGGCGGCCGGGTGACTGGTTACTGGACCTGCAGGCCGATTTCAGCAGCAGTGATGCGATTCGCCAGGTAACCCTGGCGGACCAGTCGCAGGTGACCCTGGATGCGGGCAGCGCCATCGCCCTCGATTTCCGGCAAGGTGAACGCCGTGTACGCCTGCTGCATGGCGCAGCGTTCTTCGAGGTTACCCATACCGGGCAGCCATTCGTGGTGGAAGCGGCTGGCGGCGAGGTTCGGGTGCTGGGTACGCAGTTCGAAGTGCGTGACCAAGGGCAGGGTGCACAGGTCATCGTCCGCAGTGGGCGTGTGGCCGTCATCCCGGCCGCGGGGCAGGCCGGCCAGATACTGACGGCCAACCAGCAACTGGCCTATGCCGATGGGCACGCAGGCGAGCTGGCGAGTGTCGACGGCGACAGCCGCCTGGCCTGGCGCCAAGGCTGGCTGAACTATTACCAGGTGCCGCTGGCGCAGGTAGTGGCAGACCTGGGTCGGTACTACCCCGGCCGTATCGTGTTGTTGGATGGAGTATTGGGGCAGCGCAAGGTGAGCGGCAGTTTCCCGGTGGATGAGCCTTTGGCTGCACTGGATTCGCTAGGCAAGGTGCTGGGTTTCTCGCGGCAAACCTTGCTGGGGCGGCTGACCGTGATCCGCTGAAAAAAAATTGCAAAAGCGGATGAGGTAACCAGACGCAGCATCCGTGTAATGAGTGGAAGTGCGATTCATTCGCAGTAATAACCCTCTCACAGGTCAGCGTCCATGAAGTTCACCCCGCGTTGCGTCTCCCTCTGGTTTGGCCTTGCAGTGTGCCCGGCCATCACCGCTGCCCCTGGCCTCATGGCCGCCGAGCAACTGCAACTGCACGCTTTCGACCAGCCCGGCCAACCGCTGGCCCAGGCCCTGAGCGCCTTCAGCCGTGCCACTGGCCAGAGTGTCGTCTACAGCCTCGAACTGCCTGCTGTGCAGGCCCCGGCCCTCAATGGCTCGTTCAGCGCCGAGCAGGCCCTGCAACGGCTGCTGGGTAGCAGTGGGCTGACCTGGCGCCGCCTTGATGCACGCACCCTGACGCTCGAACCTGTAGATACCTCTGGCGCCCTCAACCTGCAGGCCACCACGGTGACCTCGCAAATGGACAGCTACAGCTATCAGCCACCCGCCAGTGCCTCGATCATGCGCGGCCAGGGCCCCGCCCAGGACATCCCGCAGGCGATCAACGTGGTACCGGCCCAGGTCATCCGCGATCAGGCCCCACGCAACCTTGACGACGCGTTGGCCAATGTCAGTGGCATTACCCAGGGCAACAACTTCGGTGGCACGTCCGACACGGTGATGAAACGCGGCTTCGGTGACAACCGCGACGGCTCGATCATGCGTGACGGCATGCCGGTGGTGCAGGGCCGCAGCCTCAATGCCACTACCGAGCGGGTCGAAGTGCTCAAGGGCCCGGCCTCGCTGCTGTACGGCATCCAGGACCCGGGTGGGGTGATCAACGTGGTCAGCAAGCGCCCGCAACTGCAGCAGTACAACGCCCTGACCGTGCGCGGTTCCACTTACGGCAGCGGCAAGAATGGCAGCGGCGGCGGCTTCGACAGCACCGGCGCGTTGGGCGACAGCAACTTCGCCTACCGCCTGACCGTCGATCACGAGGACGAGGATTACTGGCGCAACTTCGGCGTGCACCGCGAATCGCTGGTGGCGCCATCGTTGGCCTGGCTCGGCGAAGACACCCAGGTAGTGCTGGCCTACGAGCACCGCGAATTCCTCTATCCGTTCGACCGCGGCACGGCATTCGGCAGCAACGGCCACCCGCTGGACATCCCGGCCACCCGCCGCCTGGACGAGCCGTTCAACGACATGGAAGGGCGCTCCGACCTGTACCGCCTGGAGGTCGATCACCAACTGGCCGACGACTGGAAGCTGCACTTCGGCTACAGCTTCAACCGCGAAACCTACGATGCCAGCCAGGTTCGCGTTACCGGCGTGAACGAGGCCAAGGGCACGCTGACGCGCAGCATCGACGGCACCCACAACGCCATGAGCCGCGACCAGTTCGCCACCGTGAGCCTCAATGGCAATGTCGAGTTGGCCGGTATGCAGAACGACCTGCTGTTCGGTATCGACCACGAAGACCGCAAGATCTTTCGTGGCGACCTGATCCGTCAGACCTCTCGATCGGCCTTCAGCTACCTGAATCCAGTGTACGGCCAGGAGGTGGAGGGCAGCACGGTGCGTGCGAGCGACAGCGACCAGACCGACAAGCTGCGCACCGACGCCTTGTTCGTGCAGGACGCGCTGCACCTGGACGAGCACTGGATTCTGGTGGCAGGCGCGCGCTACCAGCAGTATGACCAGTACGCCGGCCGCGGTCGCCCGTTCAAGGCCAATACCGACAGCAACGGCCAGGCCTGGGTGCCGCATGCGGGCATCGTCTACAAGGTCGATGACCAGCTGTCGTTCTATGGCAGCTACAGCGAGTCGTTCAAGCCCAACTCCAGCATCGCCCCGCTGACCGGGGGCGTGGTGCTGGATTCCTCGGTGGCGCCGGAGGAGGGCAAGTCCTGGGAGCTGGGCGCCAAGCTCGACATGCCGGGCAGCCTCACCGGTACCCTGGCGCTGTTCGATATCACCAAGCGCAACGTGCTGGTTTCCAACTTCGACAGTGGCACTGGCGAGACGGTCTACAGCAACGCCGGGGAAGTCAGCTCACGCGGCGTGGAGCTCGACCTGACCGGGCAGCTCAGCGAGCGCTGGAGCCTGATCGGCAGTTACGCCTTCACCGATGCCAAGGTGACCAAGGACCCCGACCTTGAAGGCAACCGCCTGCAGAACGTGGCCCGGCATACCGGTTCGCTGTCGGCGGTGTATGACTTCGGCAGCCTGCTGGGTGGCGATCGCCTGCGTTTCGGCGCCGGGGCGCGCTATGTGGGTGAGCGGTCGGGGAACGCGACCAACACGTTCGACCTGCCGAGCTATACCGTGGCTGATGCATTCGCCACCTATGAGACCAAGCTTGACGAGCACAATGTGCGCTTGCAACTGAACGTGAAGAACCTGTTCGACAAGGTCTACTACAGCTCGGCGGTCAACCAGTATTTCGTGGCGATTGGCGATGCGCGGCAGGTGAGCCTGTCGAGTACCTTCGAGTTCTGAGCCTTGTACCGCCTGTGCCGGCCTTTTAGCGGCTAAAGCCGCTGCAACAGGGATATCACAGGTTTTGAAAACTGTGCAGTACTTGTGGGCTTTAGCCGCGAAGGGCCAGACGGTAATCGCCAGGGGTTGCACCGAATGCCTGGCGGAAGCGGTTGCTGAAATGGCTGGCACTGGCAAACCCGCACAATAGTGCCACCTGGCCCAACGGCAATTCGCCCAGGCGCAAGAGCTGGCAGGCCCGATGTAGCCTGCGCGCCAGCAGGTACTGATGCGGCGGCAGGCCAAAGCTGGTGCGGAACATCCGCGCAAAGTGGTACTCGGACAGGTTGCAGCGCAGTGCCAGTTCTCCCAGGGTGATCGGCTGGTCGAGATGCGCCTCGATGTACTCCACCAGCTGTCGGCGCAGGCTCGGCGCCAACCCGCCTTTCAGGCGCAACCCTTGGCGCAGGCCAACCTGGTTGAGCACGGCATGGTCGACGATCTCATGGGCCAGGCTGCTGGCCAGCAGACGCTCGGCGGGCTCATCCCAGTCCAGCGTGATCAACTGGCGAAAGCGCACGGATTGTTGCGGGTCATCGAGGAAGGTCGCTTCCTGAAGTTGCAGTTCGCGTGGCTCGCGATCGAGCAGGCGCACACAACCCAAGGCGAACTGCGCTTCGCTGATGTACAGGTGGGCCAGGCGAATTGCACCGTTCACCACCCAGTTCGACTCGTGCCCTGCCGGCATGATGCACAGCTTGTTTGGCGCGCCCTTGTCGGCCGGGCGCTGGCGACGAAAGGTGCCGGTGCCGTCGGCGATATAGCACGACAGCGTGTGATGGCTCGGCGCCTGGTAGTCGCGCGCATCGTCGCGGTTGCGCCACAACGCCGCCGCCAAGCCGTCGCCCAGGTGCGCGCTCAGCTCCAGCCGGGCGTTGGGCGAGGCGTGCATGGCGTTGAACACTTGCAGTTGGGTGAGTGGGGGCATGGGCAATTCCTCTGGCCTCATCCTACTGCGCCCGCGTTGCGCTGACAGCCACCCAGGGGCGAAAAGCGCAAGTTTGTGCAAGCGCGTGGCGGCGGGCAGGGAGAACACTGACGGCGTTGAAACTTCAAAGGCCCAAGGAACCGCCGCCATGAACCTCGCTCTGTACCTGCTCACCGTCCTGATCTGGGGCACCACCTGGATCGCCTTGAAACTGCAACTGGGCGTAGTCGCCATCCCGGTGTCGATCGTCTACCGCTTCGCCCTGGCCGGCCTGATCCTGTTCACCATGCTTCTGCTCAGCCGCCGCCTGCAGCCGATGAATCGGCGTGGCCACCTGATCTGCCTGGCGCAGGGCTTGTGCCTGTTCTGTGTCAACTTCATGTGCTTCCTCACCGCGAGCCAGTGGGTTGCCAGCGGCCTGATCGCCGTGGTGTTCTCCACAGCCACCTTGTGGAATGCCCTCAATGCCCGGATCTTCTTCGGCCAGAAGATCGCCAGCAATGTCCTTGCGGGCGGTGCGCTTGGCTTGCTCGGCCTGGGCTTGCTGTTCTGGCCCGAGCTGTCGCACCACGCGGCCAGCCGCGAAACCCTCTACGGCCTTGGCCTGGCACTGCTTGGCACGCTGTGTTTCTCGGCTGGCAACATGCTCTCCAGCATGCAGCAGAAGGCCGGGCTCAAGCCCATGACCACCAATGCCTGGGGCATGCTCTACGGCGCGGCGATGCTGGCGGTGTATTGCCTGGTCAGCGGCATCCCTTTCGCCATGGAATGGAACACCCGCTACATCGGTTCGCTGATGTATCTGGTCATCCCAGGCTCGGTGATCGGTTTCACCGCCTACCTGACCCTGGTCGGGCGCATGGGGCCGGAGCGGGCTGCCTACTGCACCGTGCTGTTCCCGCTGGTGGCGCTGAACGTGTCGGCGTTTGCCGAAGGCTACCAGTGGACGACACCGGCGCTGCTGGGCCTGGTGGCGGTGATGGCGGGCAATGTGCTGGTGTTCCGCAAACCACGGCCCAAGCCGGCTGCGGCCTTAGCATGAGGCGGTCAGACAGCGGGGCTGTTGTCTGTCGGCTGGCCGCGAGAGATGCGGGGCAGCTGCTGCTGGATGGTGAACTCAACGCGCGCCGGTTTGATGCCGCTGAATGGGCAGTGGCTGGCCTCTTCGCGGGCACGCCCGCTCCCACTGGATCACCACAGGCTTGAGCCTTGTGCGGTACCTGTGGGAGCGGGCGCGCCCGCGAAGAGGCCGGTACAGGCGCTAGAGCATTATCAACCTTTCCAAACCTGTGGATTCACCAGATCCCGTGGCCGCTCACCGAGCAACGCTGCCCGCAGGTTCTCCATCGCCCGGTTGGCCATGGCCTCTCGGGTTTCGGCAGTCGCCGAACCAATGTGCGGCAAGGTCAGCGCATTGGGCAGCTGGAACAGCGGCGATTCGTTCAGCGGCTCCTTCTCATACACATCCAGGCCGGCGCCGCGAATAGTGCCACTCTGCAGCGCCTCGATCAGCGCCGCCTCGTCGACCACCGGTCCGCGGGCGATGTTGATCAGGAACGCGCTCGGTTTCATCAGCTTCAGTTCACGGGCGCCGATCAGCTTGCGCGTGGCGTCCGACAGCGGCACCACCAGGCAGACGAAGTCGGCCTCGGCCAGCAGCTGCTCCAGGCTGCGGTACTGGGCGCCCAGCTCCTGCTCAAGGGCAGCCTTGCGGCTGTTGCCAGCGTACAGGATCGACATGTTGAAGCCGAAGCGGCCACGGCGGGCGACGGCGGCGCCGATGTTGCCCAGGCCGACGATGCCCAGCGTCTTGCCATGCACATCGCTACCGAAGTGCGAAGGGGCCACCGTGGCCTGCCAGTTGCCGGCCTTGGTCCAGGCGTCGAGTTCGGCGGTGCGGCGGGCGCAGCCCATGATCAGCGAGAAACCCAGGTCGGCGGTGCTTTCGGTGAGCACGTCCGGAGTGTTGGTCAGGGCGATGCCGCGCTCGTTGAAATAGTCGACGTCATAGTTGTCGTAGCCGACCGAGACGCTGGACACCACTTCGAGCTTGCCTGCACCTTCGAGCTGCGCGCGGCCTAGCTTGCGGCCAGCGCCGATCAGGCCGTGGGCCTCGGGCAGGGCTTCGTTGAACTGGGCACTGATGTCGCCGAGCTTGGGGTTCGGCACGATCACGTTGAAGTCTTGCTGCAGGCGCTCGGCCATGGCGGGGGTGATGCGGCTGAAGGCCAGGACGGTCTTTTTCATCGGCAACTTCTCGGGGCGGTGGGTCGGGTTGATTGGTTAGCAACCTACCATTGTCCACCGCCGCCGTGCAGCAGCTTTTTCAGTTGGCGATCAGCAATTCGTGGGTTTTCAGGTCGGCTTCATGGGCCGCCAGAATTTCCGGCAGCGAGTTGCGCAGGTACTCGACCCAGGTCTTGATCTTGGCATCCAGGTATTGGCGCGAAGGGTAGATGGCATACAGGTTGAGCTCCTGCAGCCGGTACTCCGGCATCACCCGCACCAGGCTGCCGTCGCGCAAACCATCGATCACCGAGTAGATCGGCAACACCCCCATGCCCATGCCACTGCGGATCGCAGTTTTCATCGCATCCGCCGAGTTGACCTGGAACGGTGAGCTGGTGATGTTGACCAGCTCCTGGCCCTCCGGGCCGTCGAACAGCCATTTTTCCAGTGGAATCACCGGGCTGACCATGCGCAGGCAGGCATGCTTGAGCAGATCGACCGGTTTATGTGCAAAACCGTGCTTGGCCACGTACTCGGGCGATGCGCAGACAATGCTGTAGGTGATGCCCAGGCGTTGCGAGACGAAGCCCGAGTCCGGCAGCTCGGTGGCCAGCACGATGGACACGTCGTAACCCTCGTCGAGCAGGTCGGGCACGCGGTTGGCCATGGTCAGGTCGAAGGTCACGTCCGGGTGCGATTCGCGGTAGCGGGCGATGGCGTCTACCACGAAGTGCTGACCGACCCCGGTCATCGAATGCACCTTCAATTGCCCGGCAGGCCGGGCATGGGCATCGCTGGCTTCGGCTTCGGCTTCTTCGACATAGGTAAGGATCTGTTCACAGCGCATCAGGTAACGCTTGCCGGCCTCGGTCAGGGCGATGCGTCGGGTGGTGCGGTTGAGCAGCCGGGTTTGCAGATGGGCTTCCAGGTTGGAGACCGCCCGCGACACGTTCGCGGTGGTCGTATCCAGTTGCGCCGCGGCAGCGGTAAAGCTGCCTAGCTGGGCTACGCAACTGAAAGCACGCATGTTTTGCAGGGTGTCCATGGGTCACTCTCAAGGTAGAGGACAAAATTGTGTCACGAAGTAACGCGAATGTGCGTTCGACCAAAGCCGGATTATCGCCGTTTCGGTAACAAAGATTCGCAAGAATATACGCTTATCGCCAGTGCGGCGGCCCCCTAGAATTGCGCGGCCCCTCCACCTCTTCCTCGGGAAATCGCAGCTGTGCCGCGTCGCATCATCAGAACGCTTCAAGTGTTCAGTGCCTGTGCCCTTTGTCTCACCTTGAGCGGCTGTATCGGAACCTGGGGTATCGCCCCGCAAAGCAAGACCCTGCAAGCCAACACCTTGATCACCGACGCGGCCATTCGCGAAGCGGCCAGCGACGCGCACTGGCCTGACCAGCGCTGGTGGCAGGCCTATGGCGACCCACAACTCGACCGCTGGATCGACCTCGCCGTAGCCGGTAGCCCAAGCCTGGCCATGGCCGCTGCGCGTGTGCGTGAAGCCAAGGCCATGGCCGGTGTGGTCGAGTCGGCGGAAAAGCTCCAGGTCAAAGGTGACGCCACGCTCAAGCGGCACAACTGGCCCGAGGACCAGTTCTACGGCCCTGGTGCGCTGTCGGGCGCCAACACCTGGGACAACAACGCCGCCATCGGCTTCAGCTACGCGCTGGACCTGTGGGGCCGCGAACGCAATGCCAGCGAGCAGTCGGTCGACCAGGCGCACATGAGCGTGGCCGAGGCCCGCCAGGCGCAGCTGGAACTGCAGAACAATGTGGTACGTGCCTACATTCAGCTGAGCCTGCAGTTCGCCCAGCGCGATATCGTCAAGGCCGAGCTGGAACAGCAGGAGCAGATCCTGGCCCTGGCCAAGCGCCGCCTGGATGGCGGCATCGGCACCCATTTCGAGGTCAGCCAGGCCGAGGCACCGCTGCCCGAAACCCATCGCCAGCTCGACAGCTTCGACGAGGAAATCGCCCTGACCCGTAACCAGTTGGCGGCGCTGGCCGGTAAAGGGCCGGGGGAGGGCGCGCAATTGCAACGGCCGAGCCTGGCCCTCGCGGCCCCGCTGAAGCTGCCGTCGAACCTGCCTGCCGAACTGGTCGGCCAGCGCCCGGACGTGGTCGCCAGCCGCTGGCAGGTCGCCGCCCAGGCCCGTGGCATCGATGTCGCCCATGCCGGCTTCTTCCCCAACGTCGACCTGGTCGGCAGCCTCGGCTTCATGGCCACTGGCGGTGGTCCGCTGGAATTCCTGACAGGGCGCAAGTTCAACTACAACGTCGGCCCGGCGATCAGCCTGCCGATCTTCGACGGTGGCCGCCTGCGCTCGCAGCTGGGCGTAGCCTCGGCGAGTTATGACGTAGCGGTGGCGCGCTACAACCAGACCGTGGTCGGCGCTCTGAAGAACATTTCAGATCAACTGATCCGCCGTGAATCGATGAAGGAACAGTCGCACTTCGCTGCCCAATCGGTGGCCGCTGCGCAGAAGACCTACGACATCGCCATGGTGGCCTTCCAGCGCGGCCTGACCGACTACCTCAATGTGCTCAATGCGCAGACCTTGCTGTTTCGCCAACAGCAGGTGCAGCAGCAGGTGCAGGCTGCCCGCCTGATCGCCCATGCCGAACTGGTCACCGCCCTGGGTGGCGGCCTGCAGGCTGGCCGGGACGTGCCGCAGGAAGAACGCCAGGCCGCGCCGAAAACCCCGGCCACCCTGGCGATTTTCGACAAGAAGGCGGATGACGCCGAATGAGCACTTCCAGTTTGCCCGTGCGCTGGCTGCAGAGCCTGGAATGGCGCCGGGGCTTCTTCGCCTGGGCGCGCACCGACGGCGTGACCTGGGTGTACATCTTCAAGGTGCTTGCGGCCGCGTTCATTACCCTGTGGCTGGCCATGCGCCTGGAACTGCCGCAACCGCGCACGGCGATGATCACCGTGTTCATCGTCATGCAGCCGCAAAGCGGCCATGTGTTCGCCAAGAGCTTCTACCGGGTGCTCGGTACCCTGGCCGGTTCGGCGATGATGGTCGCGCTGATCGCCATCTTCCCGCAGAACACCGAGCTGTTCCTGCCCAGCCTGGCGGTGTGGGTCGGCCTGTGCTCGGCCGGCGCCATGCGCTACCGCACTTTCCGCGCCTATGGCTTCGTCCTCGCGGGCTACACCGCGGCGATGATCGGCCTGCCCGTGCTGCAGCACCCGGACCTGGCATTCATGGCGGCCGTATGGCGGGTGCTGGAGATCGCCCTGGGCATCCTGGTGTCGACCTTCGTCAGCGCCGCGGTCCTGCCGCAGTCGGCCAGTGCCGCCATGCGCAACGCCCTGTATCAGCGTTTCGGCGTGTTCGCCGGGGTCGTCGTGGAAGCCTTGCGCGGCGATAGCCAGCGCGACCGCTTCGAGGCCAGCAACGTGCGCTTCGTCGCCGAAGCGGTGGGGCTGGAGAGCCTGCGCAACGTTACCGCCTTCGAAGACCCGCACATGCGTCGCCGCTCTGGCCGATTGGTGCGCATGAACAGCGAGTTCATGGCCATTACCACGCGCTTCAACGCTTTGCACCGCCTGCTTGAGCGCCTGCGCGCGCGCGGCCCGCTACAGATCGTCGGCGCCATCGAGCCTGGCCTGAACACCTTGGTGGAGCTGTTGCAGCCCTATGTGGGCCGGGCCCTGACCGACGCCGATGCGCTGCGCCTGACGCTGGAGCTGGCGGCCTACAAGGAAGGCCTGCAGGCGCAGGTGCGTAGCTTGCGCGCCGACTATCTGGCCACCCAGCCCAGCGAAGCCGACCTGCTGGACTTTCACACCGCGTTCGAACTGCTCTACCGCTTCGTCGACGAGATGTACAGCTACGCCGAAACCCACGCTTCGCTGGCCGCGCACAAACACCAGCGCGAGCAATGGGATGAGCCCTACGTGGCGCAGACCAGCTGGCTGGTATCGCTGGCTGCCGGGGTGCGCGCTTGCGCGGTGCTGTTGCTGCTGGGCAGTTACTGGCTGATGAGCGACTGGCCCAGCGGCGCCATGATGACCCTCATCGCCACCGTCACCGTGGGTCTCTCGGCCGCTTCGCCGAACCCCAAGCGCATGTCGTTCCAGATGGCCTGTGGCACGGCGATCGGGGCCTTCATCGGCTTCTTCGAAACCTTCTTCGTGTTCCCCTGGATCGACGGCTTCGCGCTGCTGTGCATGGTCCTGGCGCCGGTGTTCGTGCTCGGTGCGTTCCTCTCGTCGCGACCGGCGTACGCCGGTTACGGCATCGGCCTGCTGGTGTTCTTCGCCATCGGCTCGGTGCCGAACAACCTGACGGTCTATGACCCGTACAGCTTCATCAACGACTACATCGGCATGGTCATCGGCATGTTCGTCTGCGCCGCAGCCGGCGCGATCATCCTGCCGCCGAACAGCCGCTGGCTGTGGAGTCGCCTGGAGCAGGAGCTGCGCGGGCAGGTGCTGTTCGCCATCAGCGGCCGCCTGCGAGGGCTTGGTTCGGCCTTCGAAAGCCGCACCCGCGACCTGTTGCACCAGGCCTATGGCCTGGCTGCCGGCAAGCCGCAGGTACAGAGCCAGCTGATGGGCTGGATGTTCACCGTGCTGGAGATCGGCCACGCCATCATCGAACTGCGCAAGGAGCAGGCCCGGGCGCCGATTCACCCGGCCTACGCCGAGTCACAACCGTGGCGCCAGGCCATTCGTGTCATGGGCCGCGCCCTGGCCCGCCTGTTCCTGCAGCCCAGCGCCAGCAACCACGAACGTGCCCTGGTCGCGGTGGACCACGCCATCGCTCGCGTGCAGGCCACCGACGAACCCTTCGCCCGGCACTTCGACACCTCGGTGCTGCGCCGGGTGCAGAGCTACCTGCACTTCATCCGTTCTTCACTGCTGGACCCACAGTCGCCGCTGGCACCGGCGAAAGGACTGAATCATGCCCCGTGAAATCGCCTTCCATGGCGTATACATGCCCACCATGACCCTGATGTTCCTGTTCGCCCTGGGCCTGGCCTGGGGCCTGGACCGGTTCATCGCCAGCCATGATGGCTACCGCTTCTTCTGGCACCCGGCGCTGCTGCGCCTGAGCCTGTTCGTCTGCCTGTTCGGCGCCCTGGCGCTGTCGCTCTACTGGTGAGAATCCTTCGATGAAAAAGTTCTTCAGCCTGATCGCCACCCTGCTGGTGCTGGCCGCTGCCGTGGTGATCGGACGCCAGTTGTGGCTGCACTACATGACCACGCCGTGGACCCGCGACGGCCGCGTGCGTGCCGACATCATCAACGTCGCCGCCGACGTGCCGGGCTATGTGGTGGACGTCCCGGTCAAGGATAACCAACGGGTCAAGAAGGGTGACCTGCTGATCCAGATCGACCCTGAGCATTACCAACTGGCGGTCGATCAGGCCAAGGCTCTGGTCGCCTCGCGCAAGGCCACCTGGGAAATGCGCAAGGTCAACGCCAAGCGCCGTGCCGACATGGACAACCTGGTGATCTCCAAGGAAAACCGCGACGACGCCAGCAACATCGCCAGCTCCGCCCTGGCCGACTACCAGCAGGCCCAGGCTGAACTGGCAGCGGCCGAGCTGAACCTCAAACGCACCCATATCGTCGCCACGGTGGACGGTTACGTGACCAACCTGAACATCCACAAGGGCGACTATGCGCGTACCGGTGAAGCGGTGATGGCGGTGGTCGACGAGAACTCGTTCTGGGTATACGGCTTTTTCGAGGAGACCAAGCTGCCGCACGTGAAGGTTGGCGACCAGGCCGAGCTGCAGATGATGAGCGGCGAGCGCATCAAGGGGCATGTGGAGAGCATCGCCCGCGGCATCTACGACCGCGACAACCCACAAAGCCGCGAACTGATCGCCGATGTGAACCCGACCTTCAACTGGGTGCGCCTGGCGCAGCGGGTGCCGGTGCGCATTCACATCGATGAAGTGCCGGACGGGTTCCTGCTGGCGGCGGGGACGACCTGTACGGTGGTGGTGAAGCCGAGCGAGGGATAATCGAACGTCAAGCAGCTCAAGGTTGGGGAGCCAAGGTCAGAGGGCGGCTGGCTCATGACCTGAAAACCGCCTTTCCCGCGATGAAGGGGTTCTCTCGGGCCAATCTGATGTACATGCGTGCGTTTGCTGAAGCTTGGCCAGATGAGGCAATTGTCCAACAGGCTGTTGGACAATTGCCTTGGGGCCATAATCTGGTGCTGCTGACGAAGCTTAAGAAACCGGACGAGAGGCTTCCAGTTCGCACCATTCATCTTCTGCCAACAGAGGTTGATCCAGGTTGACCTCTGCATCACCCACGAGCTTGTCGAGGCGAGCGATGAGCTCAGCATCGACAACCTGCAGCCGTTGAGGATTGGTTGCGATGTCGTGAGCCATAAACTTCAGGAACTGGCCTAGCACGTGATCGTCCTCGGTTGCCTCTGCGTGGGTTAGCCCATCAGGCTAATGCGATTGCATTATCTGGTCAATTCAATCGCATTACCTGACTGAGCAGCGGTTCAAGCGGCCCCCACCAACACCGGCACCTCAACCCGGTCAATCACCTTCGCGCTGATCGACGGGTCCAGCAATCGCCCCAACCGCGACAGGTGGCGGTGGCCCATGATGATCAGCTCGCAATTGAGTTGTTGTGCCTTGGTGACAATCGCCTCGACCGGCTGCCCGGCGACCATGCAGCCCTGGCTGCTGAAGCCGGCCTGTTGCAGTAACTGAACGGCTTCACCCACGGCGCGATCGCCCAGGCGTTGCTCCTCGCAGGCGGCAGGGTATTCCTCCAGTTCCTCGGCGGTGTAGGGCGCGGGCTTGTCGTGCACGGCGAAGGTTGAGTCGATGGCCAGCAGTACGTGCAGTTCATGTTCATCGGGGCGGCAGTAGCGGCGGGCGAGGGTGAGCAGGGCGGTGGAGGCGGGGGAGGCATCGATGGCGATCAGGACGGGGCTGGGCATGCGGAATCCTAAGTTGAGGCTTGCTGATGTGCTTGCAGGCTCGGCCCTTTCCCGGGCAAGCCCGCTCCCACAGGAACTGCACACCACTTGAGCATTGTGGGATTCCTGTAGGAGCGGGCTTGCCCCGCGAAAGGGCCAGGTCTGCCAATGCTTCATTTATGGCCGAACACCGCCATTGAATAAATGCCCCACCACGCACGAGCGCATTGCGTCTGGTGCAATCCATCAACCTGCTACCATCGCCTTTCCCCACAGCTGTCACGGAAAACGGCCATGCAACTCCCGGACATGAACCTGCTCGTCGCCCTCGATGCCTTGCTCGACGAAGGCAGCGTGGTCGGCGCCGCGCAGCGCATGAACCTGAGCCCGGCGGCGATGAGCCGCACGCTGGGGCGTATTCGCGATGCCCTGGGCGACCCGATCCTGGTGCGCGCCGGCCGTGGCCTGGTGCCGACCCCGCGGGCGCTGGCCTTGCGCGAGCAGGTGGCAGCACTGGTGGAGCAGGCTGGCGAGGTGTTCCGCAGCGCCGATGCAGTCGACCTGCCCAGGCTTGATCGCGCCTTCAACATTCGCACCAATGACCTGTTCATCGCCTTGTATGGCGCCCAGCTGCTGCGGCGCATGCATGAACAGGCGCCGCGCACGGTGCTGCGCTTCGTGCCGGAAAGCCCCGGTGGCGACGACGACAGTGTGCTGCGCGATGGGCGCACGGACCTGATCATCAGCTCCACCGTTGACCTGGGACCGGAAATCAAGGTGCAGAGCCTGTTCCAGACTTTCTACGTGGGCCTGGCACGGCGTGACCACCCGATCTTCGACCAGCCGATCACCCCGGCCAGCTTCGCCAGTTATCCACAGATCAGCGTGTCCCGCCGTGGCCGCGCCAACGGGCCGATCGATGTCGAACTGGCCAACTTCAAGGTGCAGCGGCGGGTGGCGCTGATCACCCCCAGTTTCCACTCGGCGCTGTTCTCGCTGCCGGATTCGGACCTGATCCTGCCCATGCCGGCCAATATCCTCAACAGCGTGCACAAGCTCGGGCTGCCGTTGCGTTCCTTCGAGATCCCGGTGCCGCTGGAGCGGGTGACCGTGCTGCAGGCGTGGCACCCACGCTTTCACAATGACCCGGCGCATCGCTGGCTGCGGCAGACCTTGAAGGCCTGTTGCAGCGTCGACCCTTGAGACCAGGTTGGATTCTTCGCGGGCATGCCCGCTCCCACAGGTACACCGCAACCCTCAATAACTGTGAATATCGCTGTGGGAGCGGGCGCGCCCGCGAAGCAGGCGACTCGGTTCAGGAGCGGATTGCGTCTGGCGCAACATAAACCTGCCGAGAAGTCAGTTTTCGTCAGCATTCGACCTTCTTAGACTGGCTCCAGTCGCAAATTTGTTGCTGGAGATGTCTGCCCATGAGTTCCCTGTCCGCCCCTTCTGCCGCGATTGCCGCCGCCCCCGCGCCGGCCACGCCTGCGCAGACGGCGTTCGGCCTGCGGGTGGTGGTCGGGCTGTTCGGTGTATTGCTGGCCGTACTGTGTGCCGGCCTCAACGAGTCGGTCACCAAGATTTCCCTTGCCGACATCCGCGGTGCCATGGGCATTGGCGCCGACGAAGGGGCCTGGTTGCTGGCAGTCTACAGCGCTGCGTCGGTATCGGCGATGGCCTTCGCACCCTGGCTGGCCACCACCTTTTCCCTGCGCCGCTTCACCATGAGCGCGGTCGGCCTGTTTGCCGTGCTCGGGCTGCTGCAACCGTTCGCCCCCAACCTGCACAGCCTGATGCTGCTGCGCGTGCTTCAGGGCTTTGCCTCGGGCGCCTTGCCGCCGATGCTGATGAGCGTGGCGCTGCGCTTCCTGCCACCTGGCATCAAAGTCTATGGCCTGGCCTGCTACGCACTGACCGCCACCTTCGGGCCCAACCTCGGCACGCCGCTGGCTGGCCTGTGGACCGAGTACGTCGGCTGGCAGTGGGCGTTCTGGCAGATCATCCTGCCCTCGGCACTGGCCATGTTCTGCGTCGGCTGGGGCCTGCCGCAGGATCCGCTGCGCCTGGAGCGCTTCAAGCAGTTCGACTGGCGCGGCGTATTGCTCGGCCTGCCGGCCATCAGTTGCATCGTCCTCGGCCTGTCACTGGGTGATCGCTGGGGCTGGTTCGATTCGCCGCTGATCTGCTGGTTGCTCGGCGGTGGCGTGCTGCTGCTGGTGCTGTTCATGTACAACGAATGGTCCGAGCCGCTGCCGTTCTTCCAGCTGCGCATGCTGCAGCGGCGCAACCTCAGCTTCGCCCTGGTGACCCTGGCCGGCGTGCTGATCGTGTTGTCCGGCGTGGGCAGCATTCCATCGGCGTACCTGGCGCAGATCCAGGGCTACCGCCCGGCGCAGACCAGCCCGCTGTTGATGCTGGTGGCCATGCCGCAGCTGATCGCGCTGCCACTGACTGCAGCGCTGTGCAACATTCGTGCGGTGGACTGCCGCTGGGTACTGGCCATCGGCTTGGCCATGCTGGCGGTGTCGTGCGTGGGTAGCAGCTTGCTGACCAGCGAGTGGATCCGTGGCGATTTCTACCCGTTCTACCTGCTGCAGGTCTTCGGCCAGCCAATGGCCGTGCTGCCGCTGCTGATGCTCTCCACCAACGGCATGAGCCCGCAGGAAGGGCCGTTCGCCTCCAGCTGGTTCAACACCGTCAAAGGCCTGGCCGCCGTGATTGCCGGTGGCCTGCTGGATGCCTTGGGCACCCTGCGCCGGCACTTTCATTCCAACCACCTGGTGGACAGCCTGGGCAATGCCCCGCTGATCGACGACAACGCTGCCGGCCTTGCCAAGCGCATTCACGACCAGGCGCAGGTGCTGACGTCCGCCGACCTTTACCTGGTCATGGCCTGCATCGCCGTGGCCCTGATCTGCCTGATCCCTTTCGTGCCTACCCGGGTCTATCCGCCGCGCGCGGTGGCCTGAACCCTGGATGAATTCGAGACACTCAACATGACCAACCACCGCAAGACCTTTCTCATCGGCTCGGTGCTCGCCGTGGCCGTGCTGGCCGGCATCGTCGGCCCCTGGCTGTTCGGCAGCGACCACCGGCAGCGTACCAATGATGCCTACGTGATCGCCGATTACACCGTGGTCGCCCCCAAGGTTGCCGGCTTCATCAAGGAAGTGCTGGTCGAGGACAACCAGCAGGTGCAGGCCGGCCAGTTGCTGGCGACCATCGATGCCCGCGATTACCAGGCTGCGCTGGATGCGGCCCAGGCACAGCTACTGGTGGCCAAGGCGCAGAGCGCCGATGCCCGCGCCACCCTGGAGCGCCAGGCCGCGCTGATTGCCCAGGCCCAGGCGGCGGTGACGGCAGCCCAGGCCGAAGCAGCGTTCGCCGACCATGAGGTCAACCGCTACAGCCGCCTGGCCGAGCAGGGCGCCGGCACCGTGCAGAACGCCCAGCAGGCGCGCAGCCGTGTCGACCAGGCCCGCGCACGCTTGGCCAACGCCCAGGCGGCGCTGGTGGCGACACGCAAGCAGGTGGACATCCTCACGGCCCAGGTGGCCAGCGCCGATGGCCAGTTGAAGCGTGCCGAAGCCGGCCTGGAGAAGGCCCGGCTGGACCTGTCCTACACCCGCATCACTGCGCCGGTCGACGGCATGGTCGGCGAGCGTGCACTGCGCGTCGGCGCCTTCGTCAATCCTGGTGCGCGCCTGCTTTCGGTGGTGCCGTTGCAGCATGCCTATGTGGTCGGCAACTTCCAGGAAACCCAGCTGACCCATGTACAGCCAGGCCAGCCGGTCAGCATCAGTGTCGACACCTTTTCCGGTGAAACCCTCACAGGCCATGTCGAGAGTATCGCCCCGGCGACTGGCGTGACCTTCGCTGCGGTAAAACCGGACAACGCCACCGGCAACTTCACCAAGGTGGTGCAACGCATTCCGGTGAAGATCGTCTTCGATGACGGGCAGCCGCTGCTCGCACGCCTGCGCGTGGGCATGTCGGTAGAAGCGACCATCGACACCCACGGTGACCAACTGACCGGCAAAGAGGTGAGCGCCCGATGAAACCTGCCGTACGCTTGAGCCCGCTGTTGCTGGCCGTGCTGATGGCCGGCTGCACGCTGGGGCCGGACTTCCAGCGCCCGGACAGCCAGGCGCCACAGCAATGGGCGGCGCTGCAAGGCGAGGCGGCTGCCAGCCAGCCTCAAGCCGAACCGCTGGAACTGCGCTGGTGGGAAACCTTTCATGATGCCCGCCTGAGCGCACTGATCCAGCGGGTGGCCGAAAACAACCTCGACCTGCAGATGGCCAGTGCCCGCCTGCTGCAAAGCCGCGCCCTGCGCAGCACGGTGGCGGCCGATGAATCACCGTCGGTGGACGTCAACGCTGGCTACAGCCGCGCTCGCAACAGTGCCGTAGGCCTGAACGACCCGTCCGGCAAGGCGGGCAAAGAGGCTTTCAACCTTTGGCAGGGCGATTTGGTGGCGGGTTGGGAGCTGGACTTGTGGGGCCGTGTGCGCCGCCAGGTCGAGGCTGCTGATGCCACCGTGGAAGTGGCCGAGAACGACCGCCGCGGCGTGTTGCTGGCGCTGCTCTCGGAAACGGCCGGCAACTACATCCAGCTGCGTGCCGTGCAGCACACCCTGGAGGTGACCCGCGACAACCTGAAGGTCGCCGAGCACAGCCTGAAGCTTTCCCAGGATCGTCAGTCCGAAGGTGTCGCCACCCGGCTCGACGTGGCCCAGGCCAGCGCCCAGGTGGCGTCCATCGAGGCGCGCCTGCCAAGCCTTGAGGCCCGGCGCGACGACCTGATCAATGCCCTCAGCCTGCTTGCCGCCGAACCGCCGCGCAGCCTGCAGGCCGAGTTGCTGCCAGCCGGAGAGCTGCCGGCGCCGCAGCAGAAGTTCGCCATCGGCTTGCCCTCCGAGCTGGCCGAACGGCGCCCAGACATCCGCCAGGCCGAGGCACGCCTGCATGCTGCCACTGCGAGCATTGGTGTCGCCAAAGCCGACTTCTATCCCAGTATCCGCCTGTCTGGCAGCGTCGGTTTCCAGGCCATGCAACTGGCCGATCTCGGCGGTTGGGATTCGCGTCGCTTCGCCTTCGGCCCACAGTTGTCACTGCCGATCTTCGAAGGTGGCCGGCTCAAAGGCACCCTGCAACTGCGCGAGGCGCAGCAGCAGGAAGCAGCGCTCAACTACCGCAAGGTGGTGCTCGGTGCCTGGCACGAAATCGACGATGTGCTACGCCTGTACAACGCCAGCCAGTTGCGTCGCGACCACCTGGCCGAGGCGGTGCGGCAGAACCGCATCGCCCTGGAAACCGCCCAGCGCCAGTATGTGGAGGGCGCGGTGGACTTTCTCAACGTGCTGACGGTGCAGGGTGCCTTGCTGGCCAGCGAAGAGCAGTGGATCGACAGTTCTGCCGCGGTGTCGCAGGCGCTGGTGGGGCTGTACAAGGCCTTGGGCGGTGGCTGGCAGGCATTCGATCTGAAAGCATAAATGGCCGGGGCCGCTTTTCGGCCCTTTCGCGACACAAGGCCGCTCCTACAGGCGATCGCTATCCCTTGTAGGAGCGGCCTTGTGTCGCGAAAGGGCTGCAAAGCAGCCCCGGCTATCCCCAGACAGATGAGGAGGCACAGATGCACATTTCCTTGAACGGCAAGCGCGCCATCGTCAGCGGCTCTACCGCCGGCATTGGCCTGGCCATCGCCATCGGCCTGGCCGAGGCGGGCGCCGAAGTGGTACTCAACGGCCGCACCCAGGCCCGTGTCGATGACGCCCTCAAGGCTGTCCGCGAGCGCCTGCCGCAAGCGCGCATCATCGGCATCGCCGCTGACCTGGGCACGACAGAGGGGGCGCAAAAGCTGTTCGACCAGGTGCCGCACACCGATATCCTGGTCAACAACCTCGGCATCTTCGAGCCCAAGCCGTTCTTCGAAATCGATGATGCCGACTGGCAGCGCTTCTTCGATGTCAACGTGCTCAGCGCCGTGCGCCTGTCGCGCCACTACGCCCAGGGCATGGCACAGCGCAAGTGGGGGCGGGTGATCTTCCTGTCCAGCGAGTCGGCGTTGCAGATCCCGACCGAGATGATTCATTACGGCATGACCAAGACGGCGCTGCTGGCGGTGTCCCGTGGCCTGGCCGAGACCTTGGCGGGTACTGGGGTGACGGTGAACTCGGTGCTGCCGGGGCCGACCCGCTCGGAGGGGGTGGGTGACTTCTTTGCCAAGCTGGCACAGGAACAGGGGGTATCCAGCGAAGAGCTGGAGGCCAACTTCCTGGCCGAGCACCGGCCAACTTCGCTGATCAAGCGGTTGGCGACGGTGGAGGAGGTGGCCAACATGGTGGTGTACCTGGCGTCGATGCAGGCCAGTGCCACGACTGGAGCGGCATTGCGGGTGGATGGCGGGGTGCTGCGTTCCATTGCCTGATGTGTCGTCGCCTGTACCGGCCTCTTCGCGGGCTCGCCCGCTGCCACAGGTACAGCGCTATCCCTGTGGGAGCGGGCGAGCCCGCGAAGAAGCCGGTACAGCCAACCCATGACTCAAAGCGGGCGCAGTAGCCCGAAGCGTTTGCGCAGGGCCCAGTCCAGCAACCGCCGTGGCAGCAGGCGGGCCATCAGTGGCAGCGCCGTGCTGCCATTGCCCAACCGCACCACACCCGGCACCGGAGATTTGCCAACTGCCGCCAACACCCCCTGGGCAAATTCCGCCGCCGACGTCGGCTTGTCCTGCGATGCCCGCGCCCGCGCCTGCACATGCTCGCGCAGCGGCCACCACGGCGAATCCGCCGCCAGCACCTGATCGGCCTGGCGCTGGGCATTGCTGGCGAACTGCGAGGCAATCGCCCCCGGCTGCACTTCCATCACCTGGATGCCAAACGGCGCCAGCTCCAGGCGCAGTGCGTCGCTCAGGGCATGCACGGCGGCCTTGGACGCGCAGTAGGCGCCGGCGAACGGCGTTACCAGCACCCCCGAGACGCTGCCGATATTAACCACCAGCCCGCGTGCACGGCGCAGCAACGGGAACAGTGCGCGGGTCACCCCGACAACCGCGAAGACATTGGTCTCGAACTGCTGGCGCAGGGCATCGACGCCGCCGTCGAGCAGCGGCCCCATGGCGCCGTAGCCGGCGTTGTTGATCAGGATGTCGAGGGTTTCAAGCTCCTCGGCCAGACGGGCCAGGGCCTCGCTGTCGTTCACATCCAGTTGCCGGGCGCTGAAGCCGGCGGCGTTCAGGCGCTCGACATCCTCAGCTTTGCGGGCGGTAGCCCAGACGTGGTGGCCGGCATCGCGGAAGGCGTCGGCCAGGGCGCGGCCGATGCCGCTGGAACAACCGGTGATCAGGACGGTGGGCATGTTTGAGGCCTGTTTTGCAGGTGGGGTTTGTTTAACCTGTGCCGGCCTGTTCGCGGGCAAACCCGCTCCCACAGGGATGTCGCCGAGCCTGAGGGCAGCGCTGTACCTGTGGGAGCGGGTTTACCCGGGAAAGGGCCGGAACAGGCGCTGGACTAGTTGGCAAATGTACCTTGCAGATGCTCTGCACGGAATTCCAATGTCTGTGGGCGGTATCCCGAGCGCAGCGGGGGCAGAGGCAAGCAGTCCTGCCACTCGGCCCCCGGCTGCAGTTCACCCGGGCCACGGTAGCGCGGTGCGTTATAGGTGTTTTCCGCCAGGTTCACGGTATCGCCCGGTGCATACGCCGCTACGCGCCAGCGCAGTTCGGTCAATGGCACTTCGTTACCGTTCTTCATGCGCACCTGCAGCGCACGGTCGGCAGGGCAGTGTTCGGGGGCATAGCTCAGGCGCAATTCCAGGCGTGCCAGTTGCGAGGCTTCGCGGTTGTCCTGCCAGAAGACCAACAATGCCACCAGGCCAAGGCCACAGATTGCGGCCAGGCTAATCGGCAGGGCCTTGGCCGGGTAGCGCAACAACAGCACCAGCCAGGTGAGGATGAGAAAGGCACCGATGATCATGGGGCAGGCAGACCTTGGTTGCGCAGGTCTGACCATCGTAGCGCCAAAACGGGCTGGCCTCAAAAGGAAGGGGCCGCTTTGGCGGCCCCTTGGGTGTTGCTTTACTGCGCGATGGTTTTCACCGAAACGCCACGCTCGATCGGCGTCGAAGTCCGCCCATAGACATCCTCGAAGCGCTCGATGTCGTCCTCGCCCAGGTAGCTGCCAGACTGCACCTCGATGATCTCCAGCGGGATCTTGCCGGGGTTGCGCAGGCGGTGGATCGAGGCGATCGGGATGTAGGTCGACTGGTTCTCGGTGAGCAGGAACACGTTCTCGTCACAAGTCACCTCGGCAGTGCCGGACACCACGATCCAGTGCTCGGCGCGATGGTGGTGCATCTGCAGCGAGAGGCTGGCGCCTGGCTTGACGGTGATGTGTTTGACCTGGAAGCGGCCGCCCATGTCCACCGAGTCGTACGAGCCCCACGGGCGATACACTTCCAGGTGGTTCTGGGTTTCGCTGCGGCCCTGCTCGTCGAGGGTCTTGACCATCTGCTTGACGCCCTGGACCTTGTCCTTGTGGGCAATCATCATCGCGTCCTTGGTCTCGACCACGACGATGTTCTCCAGGCCGATCACCGACACCAGCTTGCCGTTGCCGTGGATCATGCAGTTGCGGCTGTCCTGCACCACCACGTCGCCCTTGGTGACGTTGCCGTCGGCGTCCTTGTCGTGCACTTCCCACAGCGACGACCAGCAGCCGACATCGCTCCAGCCGGCCGACATCGGCACCACGCAGGCACGCTGGGTCTTTTCCATCACCGCGTAGTCGATGGAGTTGTCCGGGCAGCAGGCGAAGGTGGCTTCGTCGATGCTCAGTACATCGCCGTCTTCCTGGCTGCGCTCAAGGGCCAGCAGGCAGGTATCGTAAATGTCGGAGTCGTGCTTTTTCAGCTCTTCAAGGAAGCGGCTGGCGCGGAACAGGAACATGCCGCTGTTCCAGAAGTAGCCACCAGCGGCGACGAACTCGGCGGCGCGCTTCTCGTCGGGCTTCTCGACGAACTGGGCAACCCGGGCCACGCCTTCGGGCAGCAGCGCGTCCTGGCTGGAACGGATGTAACCGTAGCCGGTTTCCGGCTTGGTGGCCGGCACACCGAACAGCACCATCTCGCCGCGCTCGGCAGCCACGGTGGCCAGGGCCAGGGCACGTTGCAGGGCCTTCTGGTCGTCGATCACGTGGTCGGCGGGCAGCACCAGCATCAGGTCGTCACGGCCTTCGTTGACCAGCTTCATGGCGGTCATCGCCACGGCTGGCGCGGTGTTGCGCCCGAACGGCTCCATCAGGATGCCTTGGGTTTCCAGTTTCAGGGCCGCGAGCTGCTCCTGGACGATGAACTTGTGGTCCTTGTTGCAGACCACGATCGGCGCGTCCATGCCTTCGAAGCGCAGGCGCTCGATGGTCTGCTGGAACAGGGTGTGTTCACCGGTCAGCGCCAGGAACTGCTTGGGGAACTGCTTGCGCGACAGAGGCCACAGACGGGAACCGCTACCACCAGAAAGAATTACCGGGATCATCATGTTTCTCCAATAGTCGTTATGAGGCAGGGGGATCAGTTGCTAGCCACGGGGCGAGTTACCCACACCGGCGACAAGTTGCCGCCGGAACCCGTTACGTACAGCACGGCCGCTTCGCCACGCTCCAGGGCGACCGGTTTCAGGTCGCTGACTTTCTTGTTGCCTTCGAACAAGGCCAGGTTGACCTTGACCGGATTGATTTCACGCTCGCCGCGGCCCTTGGTGGCCACCGACGGCACCACTTCAGTCTTGCCGTCGGCGGTTTTCAGGGTCACCGCCTGGTCGCTGAGGTTCTGCACGCGAACCAAGGCTTTCTGCTTGTTCTTGAACGGTGGTTCTTCGATCAGCTGTGGGGTGCCGCTGGCGCTGTTGACCAGGGTGTAGTACTTGTCCGCCGCCAGCTTCACCGGCACGCTCTTGCCGCCGACCTGGGCGGTGTAGTCACCACCGGGCAGGAAGCTGAAGTCGCTGCTGGCCTGGGCGCCGACCTGCTTGATCTGGGTGTTGCCGACGCTGGCCGCAGCCGGGGCGCTGGAGGCGTTGTACAGGCGCACGAAGGTCGAGCCTTTCGGCGCGCTCGGGCCGTACAGCGCGGCGTCGGCACCGGCGAAGGCCTGCATGGAAGCAAGGGAAAGGCCGGCCGCGAGGGTGAGGGCTTTGGCAATGGAAGTTTTGGTAGTCATGTGCATTTCCTCTCTATCGATCAGTGATTCGTCCGGGTGGACGACAAGGCCAGGTTTTCTTCGGATTTACGTGAGTTCTTCAGCTGTGCGATCCACTGCGGATCGAAGCTGCTGAGGTCATTGGTCATTGGCAGATAACGCTCGGGGAATTCCCACACCACCACTTGTGGCGCGGCGTTCTTGAAGGCATCGCTCTGCAGATACTTGAGCATCGGCAGCAGCGGGCCGTGGCCGTCTTCGGCGTAGTTGGCGACGTCGCTGTGCAGCGCCTGCTGCAACGCACCGAGGAAGTTCCAGTGCGGGTTGGCGCTGTAGCTGGTGCCCACCAGGGCGACCGGGATCTGGTTATCGGCGAACAGGGCGTCGCCGCCTTCGCCTGCGGTTTCGGCAGGGCGGGTCGTGCGCTGCTGCAGGTTGTCCGGGGTCGGCAGCAGGTTGCTGAACAGGGGGTCCAGGGGCAGGAAGTTGGTCAGGTCACCCTTGTACGGGGTGGAGCTGCCCGCTTCGGTGATAAAGGTCTGCGGGGCGCCGTTGAGCAGGTTCTGGCGGCTGACGGCCTCGGCCAGCGCCTGCGCCGCCACTTCGGCACCCATCGGCGTCCAGTGGGTGTCGGTACGCAGGAATACCTGACCGCGGCCCTTGGCCTGTTCCAGGGCTGCCATCAGGTCAGGGGCGAACACGTTGGCCTGGCGTGCCTGGGCATGGAACCGGTTGTACAGGTCGTCGTGCAGGCTGGCCGGTTGCTGCTTGCCGATGTACTCGGAATACACCCGTGCCTTGGCCGGAATGATCGCCAGCACCAGCTGGCTGCCATGCTTCTGCAAGGTGTCGCGTACCCCGCGGATCAGTGCCAGGTTGTCTTGCATCTGTTGCTCGGCACCGGCGCTGGGCTTGAACTCTTCGTCGCTGAACAGCCACTGGTCGCGGCCCAGCACCACGCCTGGGCGGCCTTCGTTGAACAGCTTGAAGTCCAGCGCGGCCCAGAGGTTGGTACCGAGGCGCTTGATCGGGAACTGGTCGTCGTAGTGGGTCTCGGCGGCCTTGGCCAGCTTGCCGTTGAGCAGGGTCATCTGCTCGGTACGGTGGAAGCTGTCGAAGCCACCGGTGGACCAGGCGCCCATGCCCACCAGCAGGCCGAGAAACGACAGGGAATAGGTGACGCGTAATGTCCGGGTCATGTCATCCACCTCAGAACTGGAAGTACAGGAACGGCGAGTAGCTTTGCGCCGAAAGCTTGAGGATCGAGGCCACGAACAGCAGCAGGATCAGGGCGCGGGTCATCACCCGGGTCCAGTCCAGGCCGATCGAGCCATCGGCGTTGACCTGGGCCGGGGTGCGCACGGCTGCTGCCGGCGTGGCGTTGCGGTAGAAGTCGCGCAGGCCGAAGAACGCCAGGGTGAGGTAGGCGATCACCAGGGTCGCCACCTGCAGGCCGGTGAGCTGGGCGCGGTTGAGCTCCGACAGCTGCCAGTCGCCGAAGCTGAACATGGCGCCGTACATGCGGGCGGCGACGTGCAGGTTCTCAGCACGGAAGATCACCCAGCCGACCACTACCAGCAGGAAGGTGAAGGCCCATTTGACCGGGTTGAAGCGCTGCGGGTTGGTGTCGATGCCCAGCGCCCGCTCGATCGCCAGCCACATGCCGTGCCAGGCACCCCAGATGATGTAGGTGAAGTTTGCGCCGTGCCACAGGCCGCCCAGCAGCATGGTCAGGAACAGGTTGCGGTAGGTGTTGAAGGTGCCTTTGCGGTTACCGCCCAGGGTGATGTACAGGTAGTCGCGCAGCCAGGTCGACAGGCTGATGTGCCACCGCCGCCAGAACTCGGTGATCGACTGGCTGATGTACGGCTGCTTGAAGTTCTCCATGAAGCGGAAGCCCATCATCAGCCCCAGGCCGATGGCCATGTCGCTGTAGCCGCTGAAGTCGAAGTACAGCTGCGCGGTGTAGGCCAGAGCGCCGAGCCAGGCGTCGCCAGTGGTCGGGTTCTGCAGCGCGAAGCAATGGTCGGCCACCACCGCCAGGGTATCGGCGATGAACACCTTCTTGATGAAGCCCTGCATGAAGCGGGTGCAGCCTTCGGAGAACTTGTCCAGGGTGTGGGTGCGGTTATTGAACTGGTCGACCAAGTCCTTGAAGCGCAGCACGGGGCCGGCGATCAGGTGCGGGAAGATGGCCACGAACGCGGCGAAGTCGATCAGGTTGCGGGTGGCCGGGGTGTCGCCGCGGTACACGTCGATGATGTAGCTGATCGACTCGAAGATGTAGAACGAGATACCGATCGGCAGCAGCACGTGGGTGAGGATGAACGGTTCGAGGCCGAACGAGGTGATGATCGCATTGAGGCTTTCGACGCCGAAGTTGGCGTACTTGAAGTAGCCGAGGATCGCCAGGTCCACGCCCACGCCCAGCAGCAGCCAGCGTTGGGCCGGCTTGGTACGCACGCCGGCGGCGCCGACTTTCAGGCCGATCCAGTAGTTCCACAGGGTCACGCCGGCGAACAGGGCGAGGAAGTCGACCCGCCACCAGGCATAAAAGATGTAGCTGGCGACCAGCAGCAGCAGGTTGCGATAGCGTTGCCCGCTCAAGTAGTACAGGCCGAGGAAAACCGGCAAGAACAGGAACAGGAACACGTTGGACGAGAAGACCATCCCGGTTCTCCTTTTTTGTTCACAGCATCCGGGGCACAGCGCCCCCCAAACCCCCCGGTAAAAAAACCGGAGGAAACCGTTGTTACTTCAATACTGCTGGCGAGGGCTTCGCCCTCGTATCGCGACGCAAGGCCGCTCCCACAGGTACCGCGCATCCCTTGTGGGAGCGGCCTTGTGTCGCGATGGGGCGCGAAGCGGCCCCAATCCAGGCGACACCTACTTCTTCGATTCCGCGCTCGGGTCATAGACCCGGGTCATGTCGCCGCCGAGCCTGAAACTGTTGAACGGCTGCATGTGCTGCTTGCGCTGCAGGGTGTCGCCAACGCAGTGATAGAGCGCGCACCAGGGCTCGAGCCAGGAGTACTTGCTGTCGACCTTGAGGTCGGTCAGGTCCTGCTTCTCACCTGCGCGCTCCTTGAAGTGGCTTGGATCGCGGGCGCCTGCCAGCACGCCTTCGCCCAGACGTTGCAGGGCGAAGTTGTTCTCGGCGCGCAGGTCCACGCCATTGACCTGGGCGAAGCTGGCGATCATCGCCAGCGGCGGCAGGGCATAGTTGTGATAAGCCAAGGCACGCTGCTTGCGCTTGACCTCGTTGGGCAGGAAGCCCTGTTCGTCGACCTGGTTGGCGCCGATCTTGTATTCCTTCACGGCCCAGTCGAACAAATCACGGCGGTCGGTGGCGACGGCGGTGGCCATCACCGACCAAGCCGCCCAGTAGCTGTGGTTGTTGATCTTCTCCAGCGGCAGGTCACTCCAGTCGCGCACGGTCTGCTCGGCGAGGCGGGCGAACCACTTCTCGATCAGCTCGGCCTCGGCCTGGTGCGCGGCCAGCGGCTGCGAGTTGGAAAACTTCAGGCGCAGCCACGAACCGCTCATGCTGCCCAGCGCCCATTTGCGCATGGACTTGCCGGTGTGGTTGTAGTCGGTGGACAGCAGCGCATTGGCGCGTGCCCAGGTACCGAGCCAGGCCAGGGTGCAGTCGAGCTGCGCCGGGCGACCGTCGCGCATGTACTGGCCGACCATCTTGCTCACACCCTTCTCGAGCGTGGTGATGTCTTCGGTGGACTTGCGGAAGGCTTTTTCCGAGGCAACGTTGAGTGTCGCCCGGGCCTTGTCCGAGCCTTCGTACTTGCTGCGAAACTGCAGCGCGCCGGTATACGGCTTGGGGGCTGGCTCGCAGCGGAAGTTGCCGTCACTGGTCTTCAACTTTTCGATGCCCTCGTAGTAACCCTGCGGGGGCACCAGTGCGGCCTGTGCGGCGCTGCCAAACAGGGCGAGGGTAAGCAGGGCGGGGCTGAAAATTCGCTTGAGCATGGTCATGGTCGCCTCACTGGCCAGCCTGCGCAGTCTGCGCGGGCACGGCAAAGTTGTTGCGTTTGCAGAGCTTGGCTTCGACTTTCTGCGTGCCTTGTTCCGGGCCCTGGACTTCGAAAGCCAGCAGGCTCTGACCGGCCCAGTCTTCGTCTTCGCGCATCTGGAAGACGAAGCGGCCGTCGGTGTCCGAGGTCTCCGGTTTTTCCAGCTTGATGTCTTCGTGACGGCCATTGAGGTACCAGAGCGTGGCCTGCAGCACCTTGACCGACGGATCTTCGAACTTGACGTCCATCTGCATGTTGCGGTTGATCAGGTCCTTGATCACGCCGCCCTTGCCATTGACCATCAGCTCGTTCTTGCCGGGCTTGAGGGTGGCGCTGGCGCTCATCAGGGCTGGGCGATCGTCGCAGCCGTCGTCGAGCAGGGCGAGGATCTGCCGCCAGATGGTTTCCTGGTCCAGGCGGTACAGTGGCGAGAATTCCCAGATGAGGATCTTCGGTGGGTTCTTCTGGAATTCTTCACTGCCCAGGTACTGGATCATCGAGCCCTCCAGGCCGCCACCGGGGAAGGCGACGTTGAGCACGTCGGCGCCGATGTACTGCTCCAGGAAACCCGAGAAGTTGTAGTTCTTGCCACTGTGGCTGGTGCCGACCAGGGTGATCTGGGCGTTGCCGCTGTCACCGAACAGGTCGTCGCCGCCGCCGGTCGAGCCTTTCGGCTCGGTGGTGAACTGGTCCATGTACTGCACGGCGTAGCTGGTGCCGCAGAGCTGGCCGGCAACGTTGTGCAGGGTGCCGGTCTTGCCCATGCGCCCGGACTTGTGGGTTTCGAATTCCTTGCGCGGGATGCCTTCGAAGGCCGGCATCTTGTGCACGGTTTCGGCCACGATCTTCGCGGCGCGCTCGGCGCCGTAAGGCGTCCAGTGCTGGTCACCACGGAAGTAGAAGTCCTTGCCCTGGTCAGCGGCGGCCAGCTGCTCGTTGGTCAGCGGCGACAGGTCGGGGACGTTGTAACCCATGCTGGCGAAGCGCTTGAGCATGGCCTGGTAGTTGCCCAGTGCCTTCTGGTAATCGAAGGCGGCTTTCTCTTCTGGATTGAGCATGTTGCGGTTCACCAGGCCACGGGTCGGCTGGTAGACCACGACCAGTTCCACGCCGCGCTTCTTGAACGCATCGTGCACCTGCTGCAGGCGTTTGTAGCCGGCCGGGGTGGTATTGAACTCGGTGCGCAGGTCTTCGCGGGTACGGAACAGCCAGTCACCCTGGGCCTGTACCAGGGTGGTGAAGTTCTGCTGGTAGCGGGTGGTGTAGCGGCTCGCGTCATGCGCCTCGGGGCACAGCTGGCAGCAGGGCTCGGCGGTGAAGGTCGGGGCCTTCACTTCGTCGGCGCGCACGCCCTGGCTGATGGCCAGGAGGGCGGCGGACAGGCCCAGCAGTTTCATCAGGTGTGGAGTCATGGTCTGGGCTTCCTTAATCGATCATTTCGGTCTGGCGTTCGACCGGGTCGATCAGCACGGCCTTCTGCTGGCGCACCAGCAGGTCGAGGATTTCGTCCTGGCGTTCGCCAAGCACGCCGTTGAGGCTGATGCCGCTGGCTTTGCGCGGGGCGAGCATGGACACCTTGTACAGCTCGACCGACAGCGGCGAGTCGATCGACAGCGGGCCGGAACCGTTGGCCGACAGCTCGCCGCCGACCACGATCAGCGACACCTTGGTGTCGAACGGGTCGAGAGCGATGTCGCGGTCGGTATCGGACAGGTCCTTGATGTGCCCGTACACGCCGACCAGGCCGTTGGCCATGGCGATGTTCTCGTACAGGCGAATGTTCACGCTGTTGCGCACGCGGATGCCGTGGCGACGGTTGTTGATCAGCTTGTTGCCCCAGATCAGGTTGTCGCCGCTCTCGTACAAGGTGATGCCGTCGGTGTGGTTGCGGTAGATCTCGTTGTAGGCCACCAGGTTGTTGACGCTGTTACGGTCGATCACCACGCCGGAAAGCTTGTTGTCGTAGCTCTTGTTGTTGATGATCCAGCTGTCGTTGACCTCACGCGAAACGATGATGCCGTGCTTCTTCTTGGTGCCGTACACGGTGTTGCCCGCGATGATCAGGCGGTGCGAGCGGTCGTGGGGGTCGATGCCGTAGACGATGTTGTCGTGGTAGGTGTTGTCCTTGACCACGAAGTCGGAGGTCTCGTAGCAGTAGAAGCCGTACCACATGTCACTGAATGTCGAACCGATGATCCAGCCGGTCGGTTCCGCGCGGCCCATGCGCTTGGACATGTTCGGTGTGTACTGCGAGATGCTCACGCCATACGACTTGGACTTGGCATAACCGAAGCTGGCCATCGTGGTATTGACGATGTAAGTCTCGGTTCCACCCCACGACAGCAGGAACGGGCGGAATTCCTTGGGCGAGCGGAAGGTCGCCGGACCGTTGTCCTTCTCGCGCCAGCCGATCACCTGGGTGTCGGTGACGAACAGCTTGCCGTCGTTGACCAGGAACGAACCGCCTTCCTGGGACAGGCGCAGTTGCTTGACCTTGCCGTCGATCTCGAGAATGCCCTTCTGCCCGACCACGATCGGCAGGCGCGCCAGGTAGACGCCCGGCTCGACTTCGCTGAGGTACTGCTTGGGCACCTTCTTGCTCAGCTCGACCAGGTCGACATGGCCGTCATCGATGAAGATCGCCTGAGGAATGCCGTGCTGGCGCTGCACCCACTCGGCGGCCTTGTTGTCGCCGCCGACGAATTCCTTGAGGGTGTCCTCCTGGAACATGCGGCGCAGGCTGACCTTGCCTTTGTGGCGGCGGTCGATCTTCTTCTGCACGGCCTGCGCGGTGTAGCCGGTGAGGTCGGGCAGTTTCGGCGGGTCCATCTGCAGCGGCTCGATCGGTGCGCTGGCCACAGTGTAGGTCTTGGCCTGCTGCAGCTCCTTGGCGATCACCTGGGGCTCTGCGGCGACGGCCAGGTGGCTTGCCAGCAGCAAAGCGCTGGCAAGGAGGCTGGGACGGATGTGCGGGTGAAGGTTCATCAGGGGTCTCCCGGCCTCAGAAGCGCCAGATCACGTCGACGAAGGCGCGGTGCATGTACGAGTCCGCTTCCTTGCCATAGGCATCGCCTGGCTTGAACACGCCGGCACGCAGGCGCACCAGGGCGGAAGGCTCGTCGATCGCCTGGCTCATCGAGGCCGGCAGCAGGCCTTGCTTGAAGTACTTGGTGACGACCACGTCCATTTCCTGGCCCAGGTCTTTTTCGCCATCGACCAGTTGGCGGTTCACGCCGTTGTCGTCGACCACTGCATTGATGCCGCTGGAACCGATGTTCTGGTTGCCGTCGACACGCCAGAACTTGTGATAGATGAGGCTGGCGTCGTAGTCGTCGCGCAGCTGCCAGGAGGCGAACAGGGTGGCCGCCTGGAGGTTGCCCAGCTCGCCGCGGAAGGCTTCGCCGAAGCGGTGCACGCGCGAGCGGGTGCCGGTGAAGTTGGAGCGGTTGCTCTCAAGGCCAGTCTGCTCGAAGTTGTTCGAACCGTCGTCGCCGCCGCCACCGCTACCACGGGCGTAGGCCGCACCGACCTGCCATTGCGGGTCCAGGCGCAGGCGGATGCCGAGGTCGGTGGCCCAGGCATTGACATTGCCGCTCTGCTTGCCGGTGGCCACGGTCTGGTCGCCGACCGTCTGGCTGCTGAGGGTGTCGCGGTCACCGGTCAGCCAGGTGACGCTGCCCCAGTATTTGACGGTGTGGTCGTTGCGCCAGTTGTAGGCGTCGCTGTTGGCTTCCAGGCCCAGCCAGGTGAGGTCGCCGGTGCGGGTCTTGTCCAGCGCGTCGACGGTTTCGCCCGGGTTTTTCAGGCTGCCGCTGTCATGGGTGTGGTGGGCGCGCAGGCCGACCCAGTGGCCAGGGGTCCACTGCGTGGCGACGTTGCCGTAGATGTGGGTGCGGTCCTTGTCTTCCGGGGCCAGCTCGGTGAGGTCGGTACGGTATTCGCTGAAGCGCTGGGCAACGCCCAGGTCTGCCTTGAGCAGGGTGGTGTCGAAGGTCCAGTTCAACGCTTCGATGTTGGTGTCGCGCCACATGCCATCGTCGCTGCGCAGGCGCTGGCGGCCGAGGCGCAGTTGCTCGCCCGGGTAGGCAGTGAGGCCGCTGTAGCCGACCCAGAACTCGCGCATGGCCAGGTAGCTCTTGTCCTGCTTGCGGCCATCGGCGGCGGTGTCGGTGGTGGTGCCGTCGTCGTTCTGGCGCAGGGTATCGGTTTCGATGGTGTCGGTGGCGGTGACCGCCTGGCCCATGGCGTAGGCGCTCCAGTTGCCGCTCTCGCCGTACACCCAGGGGCGCAGGTCGAGGCCCAGGCCGTTGACGTCGCCGCCCGGACGGGTACCGAGGTCACGGTCGTCTTCCGATTGGCCGGTGATTTTCACATCAAGGCCGAAATTCTTCTGGGCGGTCATGTCCGCCAGGGTCGGGCAGGACCACAGTAGGGCGAAGCTCAGGCCAATGCCGGCTTTCACGAATGGATTGAGCGTCATAGCGAGTCCTCAGCTTCTACTTCTTTTTCGTCGTCTTGCAGCGCTTCGAGGGCCAAGGTGCTGGTGGCACCCTGGAGCATGCTGCCGCGCGCCTGCTTTTCCTGCGCCAGCAGGTTCTGCGCCTGGGTACGCTGGTCAGGCGTGAGTTGCTGGTCGAGCTGCTGCAGCAGTTCGCTGGACTGTGGTGTCGGGTTGACCTGGGACAGTTGGGCGAACACCCAGGCGTTGCCCGGCTGTGGACGGATGCCATGGCCTTCGCTGAACAGTTGGGCGAGGGCGTAGTCGGCGCTGTTCTGGCCGCCGCGGGCAGCAGCCAGCAGGTGGTCGACGGCCTTTTGCGGCTCGACATGGCCCAGGTAACCGCGGCGGTACAGCTGGCCGAGGTAGTAATGGGCGCTGATTTCGCCGGCGTCGGCGGCGGCCTGCAGGTGTTGCTCGGCCTTCTTGGCATCGGCTGGCAGGGTCTTGCCCTCGTAGTACAGGCGGCCCAGCAGCAGTTCGGCGCGTGGCTGTTCGGCCTCGCGGCCCTTGTCGATGTAGGCCATCAGCTGGTCGGTGTCGCCCAGTTCGGGGAAGTCGTACAGCAGCTGTGCCAGGCTGACCCAGGACGCCGGGTTGGCCGGGGCGACCTGTTCGAGCAAGTCCTTGGCGGTTTTCTCGTCGGTCTGGCCGAGGCTGCGGTCAGCCAGCACGCGGGCAACGCTGTCGACCCGGGTGGCCGGCACCGCGCCACGGCTGTAGGCGGATTTGAGCTGCCCAAGCAGGGCGGCCTGTTGATCGGCCTGGCCACGCTTCTGGTAAACGGTGGCCAGCTCGACGTAGCAGATGTCGGTAGCGTTCAGCGCGGCTTTGCAGATTTTCTCGACGTCGTCCAGGTGCTGGTCGTAGGTGCCCTGGGTGCGGTACAGCAGCACCTGGGCCAGGCCCGCTTCCGGGTTGCCGGCGGCGCGCCATTGGTCGATCTGCTGCTGCGCGTTGACCTTGGGGAAGCTCTGCGGGTAGGTCAGGTAGAGCATCGCCAGCGGGATCAGGGTATTGCCTTCACCTTGCCTGGCGGCGGCCTTGAGCAAGGTTTCCGCTTCTTCACGCTCGGCCTGCGTGCTGTCGGGCTTGGCTACCAGCAGGCGGCCAAGGCGTGCCTGGGCACGCGGCGAGGAAGGCGCGGCTGCGCGGTAGGTGGCTTCGGCCTCCTTGATTTTCGCCGGGTCGCGAGTGGCAACCTTGATGTCGGCCAAGCCCACTTGTGCGTCGCTGTAACCCAGGTCGGCCAGGGCCTTGTAGTTGCGCTCGGCCAATGCGGTGTCGCCGCGCTTGAGGGCTTCGTTGGCCAGACGCTGGTCGGGCAGGCCCGCACAGCCGGCCAGGGCGACCGCGGCCGCCAGGGCACAGAGGCCCAGGCTTGCGCTTTTCTTATGGGGAATCATCACGGGATCCTCTTACAGACCGCGGGCCACGGCTTTGTCGATCAGCCAGTTCAGCGAAGGGCCACGGTCGCTGTTGACCGAAGCCGGGCGGCCGGCGAGCTCGGCAGGCATGGCGCTGTCGGGCTTGATCTGCACGCGGATGTCGGAGGCCAGGTCATCGCTGTTGAGGCTGGCGCTGCTGACGATCTGGCCGGTACGGACTTCGTCCTCGCCGGCCACCTGGAAGTTGACCCGGGTGCCTGGCTTGACCTCGTCGAACTGGCGGTAGCTGAAGCGGGCCTCGACCATCGGGGTTGTGGTGCGTGGCACCAGCTGGAAGATCGGCTGGCCCTTGGCAGCGTACTGGCCGTCGTCCACCAGCTGGCGCGTGACCACGCAATCGCAAGGGCTGGTCAGGGTGCCGGAGAGCTGCTTGCCGAACAGTTCCTCGATCTTTGCCGGTTCCAGCTGCGAGTCGTCCAGGCTGCCCTTGAGCATGTCCAGCATGCTGGTGGTAAAGCTGGCCAGCGGCGCGCCCTTGACGATCTGCCCACCGGTTTCGGCCAGGCTGTTGACGGTACCGTCGCGCGGCATGGTGACGGTGGTGGTCGGCACGGCGACCACGCCGGCTTCGGCATGGCTGACGAAGTACATGCCGTACAGCGATTTGGCGACGAAACCAAAGGCGGCCACGCCGACCACGAACACGCCGAGGGTTACCGTCACGGCCTTCAGGCGGCCGAAGGCGGACAGGCCGGAGCCACTGTCCTTCTGCTTGCGGGCCTTGGTGAAGTTGTCGCGCTGCAGGGTGCTGAGCACGTCGCCGACGGTGATCAGCTCACCCGACAGGTGGGTGGTGATGATGTGGCGCAGGGTGGCGATGTCGCGCGGTTCGAGGTTCTGGAACTGCGCGCCGGTGCGGCCGCTTTTGCTGTCGTGGGCGCGCACCTGGAATTCGATGTCCATCGACAGGCCGAGGTTATCGACCGTGAACTGCAGGCGACCGCGCAGCACTTCACCGACCGACAGTGGCTGTTGGGTGTGGAAGCTCAGGCCACCGGCGGAGAGGTCGTCGACCTTCACATCGTGGGCCTGGCGTTCTTTGTCGAGGAAACGCAGCTTGGCCGGGATGCGTACCCGGGCGTGTTGGCGCTGGGCTTCGGACTCATGCACGACGTTGACGTTCACGGCGGTATTCATCTTGGTTTGTTCCTGTTAGTTCCGATCCGGGTTGGGCTCACACGACCATGAACAGCACAGCGACGAAGATGCTGGCAGCCGAGAAGGTCATGGTCCGCGAGGACCAGGTGTTGAACCATTGTTGAAAACTGGCGAGGTCACGCTTGAGGGCAGTCGGTTGGCGGGTCCAGGACTGCTTGTCGAGGCGGAAGAACACGTAGATCTTCATCAGCGCGCCGACGATCTGGTTGTAATAGAGAATCAGCGGATAGGCCGGGCCGACGTTGTGGCCGGAGCACAGCAGCATGATGGTGAGGATCAGGCGGGTGATGCCGATCCACAGCAGGTACACCAGTAGGTAGCCCATGCCGAACTTGAGGCTGGCGATCACCGCCACGGTCAGCCCGAGCAGGCTGGTCCACATCGACACGCGCTGGTCGAACAGCACGATGCTGGTGAACAGGCCCAGGCGGCGCAGGCCGAGGCCCAGTGCACGGGAGTTCTGACGCAGGTTGTTGCCGTACCAGCGGTACATCAGCTTGCGGCTGGCCTTGAGGAAGCTCTTCTCCGGAGGGTGCTCGACCGTGTTGATCGCGGCGTCTGGCACGTAGAAGGTGTCGTAGCCCAGGCGCATCAGGCTGAACCAGCTGGACTTGTCGTCACCGGTGAGGAACTTGAAGCGGCCCAGGCGCCAGTGCATCAGCGAGTCGCTTTCGACGTCGGCGATGAACTCAGGGTTGGTCACGACGCTGGCGCGGAACATCGACATGCGCCCGGTCATGGTCAGCACGCGCTTGGACAGGGCCATCGAGCACATGTTGATGTGGCGCTGGGCGAAACGCAGCTTGTGCCACTCGCTCATGATGTAGCCGCCGCGCACTTCGCAGAACTCGTTGGTGGTCAGGCCGCCGACGTTGGGGAACAGCTTGAACCACGGCACGGTCTTGCGCACCACACCTTCGCCGAGCACGGTGTCACCGTCGATCACGGCGACCACGGCGTTTTCGTCAGGCAGCATCCGCGAGATGGCGCGGAAGCCGTAGGCCAGGCCGTCGCGCTTGCCGGTACCGGCAATGCGCACGATGTCCAGTGTGACGTGTGCGGGCGGGTTGTAACGGGCCCACAGGCTCTTTACCAGCAGTTCATCGGACATCTCCACCAGCGAGCAGACCACGGTGGTGGGGTAGCCGCATTCGATCGCCTCGCGGATCACCGAGCTGTACACCTGGGCGGTGGTCAGCGCTTCGATACGGAAGCTGGTGACCATCAGGTACACGTGCGACGGCGCGGCGGCATCGCCCATCTTCTGCACCTTGCGGCGCAGGTACGGGTAGACGCCGTAGAGGAAGATCATGCCGCGGATGAAATGGGTGGCGCCCATGGAATAGCGCCAGATGCCGACTGCGCCGACCAGGAAGATGAAGTGCTTCGACTGCGAGTCGAAGATATCGGCTGGCAGGGCCAGGGCGATCAGCATGAGCAGGCTCATGTAGAGCAGCCACCCGGCGCACTGCAACAGCACTGTCTGGAGCCTTTGCATGTTCAGCATCCGTCGAGAATTCGGGAAAGGGTGGGCAGCGATGGTGGGGAGGCCACCGCTGCCCGGTCGGGCATTACCAGCAAATGCCTTCGGTACGGCTGGTGGTGCAGGTTGGCTTGCTCATGAAGCCGACCAGGTCGATCACCTGCTTGCCTTCCGGCGCTTGCTCGGCAAGGGCGCGGAACTGCTCGTCACGGTTGCCCAGGACGATGATGTCGGCGTTGTCGATGACCTTCTGGAAGTCGGCGTTGAGCAGCGACGAGACGTGCGGGATCTTCGACTCGATGTACTCTTTGTTCGCCCCGTGGACGCGGGCGTACTCGACGTTCTCGTCGTAGATATCCAACTGGTAGCCCTTGCCGATCAGGCGTTCGGCCAGTTCCACCAGCGGGCTTTCGCGCAGGTCGTCGGTGCCCGCCTTGAAGCTCAGGCCGAGCAGGGCGACCTTGCGCTTGTCGTGGGCTTCGATCAGCTCGAAGGCGTTCTGCACCTGCGATTCGTTGCTGCGCATCAGCGAGTCGAGCAACGGTGCACGCACGTCCAGGGAAGCGGCGCGATAGGTGAGGGCGCGCACGTCTTTCGGCAGGCACGAGCCACCGAAGGCGAAGCCAGGGCGCATGTAGTACTGCGACAGGTTCAGGACCTTGTCCTGGCAGACGACTTCCATCACATCACGGCCATCCACGCCGACCGCTTTGGCGATGTTGCCGATCTCGTTGGCGAAAGTGACCTTGGTGGCGTGCCACACGTTGCAGGTGTACTTGATCATCTCGGCCACTTCGATCGGCTTGCGGATGACCGGCGCGTCGAGCTCTTCGTACAGGGCTTGCAGCACATCGCCGCTGGCCTTGTCCAGTTCACCGATGACCGTCATCGGTGGGTGGTCGTAGTCCTTGATGGCGGTACTTTCACGCAGGAACTCCGGGTTCACGGCAACGCCGAAGTCGGCACCGGCCTTCTTGCCCGAGCAGTCTTCGAGAATCGGGATCACCACGTTCTTCACGGTGCCCGGCAGCACGGTGCTGCGGACCACGATGGTGTGGCGACGCTCGCTGTCGCGCAGCACGTAGCCGATTTCGCGGCACACCGACTCGATGTACTCAAGGCCCAGGTCGCCGTTCTTCTTGCTCGGGGTACCGACACAGATCATCGACACGTCGCTGGCGCGGATGGCCTCGGCGAAGTCGGTGGTGCCACGCAGGCGGCCGTTGGCGATGCCTTGTTGCAGCAGTGCTTCCAGGCCAGGTTCGACGATGGGCGACTTGCCCTGATTGATCAGGTCGATCTTGGTCTTGGACACGTCCACACCAATCACGTCATGACCTCGCGCCGTCAGGCAGCCTGCACAGACCGCACCCACATAACCCAAACCAAAGATGCTGATACGCATCGCTATCACCTCATGTGTTTATCACGCCAGCTCTTCCGGAAAGAGCCGGACTGGGTTGATTAACAACAGTTTTCAGGCGCACGGATCCATGGGCGAAAGCTCACTTCGCCGAGCGCAGGTATGAATAAATCCGTCGCGCACAAAGTTGTGCACTAAAAGTTGGCAGTATTAAGCCAGTACTTAAAAGGCGTGCCCTGTAATGCAGCCGTCTTTATTGCAAAGCGCTACTTGGCGCCATGCTGTGCTTGTTTTTTCAAGTGGAAAAATCCTTTGAAATCAACCACTAGGACGAGTTTGAAAGGGCGCGTTACTCCTCTTTGAGCAGCGCCTGCGGGGGTTCCCGTTGCGTCTGCCAGATTATCGAAGCGGGTAGTGATACCTGCCGGTTGTCATCTGTAAGTCATCTCTCACACCGCAGGGGCAGGAAATTCGTTACGGCACTATGAGCGATGGGTCGTGGGAGAAGTTCCGAGGTGGGTTCCGCTTCGATGAAAGATTTCTAAATAATTTTTAAGTGGCAAATACTTTCAAATTGATAGCACGTTGCAGTTTCACCCCCGCGTAGAAAGGACGAAACTGAGGCTTGGTAGTGTTGTGCCAGCATGGAAAAAATTTTTTCAAAATTCGTCAAAAAAGTACGAACGGTCTTATGGCGTTCGGCGATAGCACCCTGTGTGACGTGTTTTTGGCGCCTGAAGATTGACTTGATGGCTTTTTGCAGCTGCCCTGCAATGGGGCGCTGCTGGAAACATATCCGGTAACACACAAAGGCCATACTAAAGCTAAGGCTTTTCCGTCAGCTGCCGTTACTCCCTTTGGACGCTCTGAGGAGCTGTCCATGAACGAGGGAGCGTCCTGGGCAGCCTCTGGCCACTGGCCAACGAGGGCGTCTCATCCATCAATCACATGGAAGAGACGAGAGAAAGCTTATGAAGAAGACCACACAGGTTCTGATCGGCGGGGTATCGCTGCTGCTTGCTGGCATGGTGCAGGCAGGGCCCCCCGTGGAAGTGATCATCAAGAACCTTGGAACGCAAGCTGCGACGATGAAGCTGGTGACCTCCAATGAAACCAGCACCTACCAGATAGCCAATCCGCAACCCTCCAAGGCGATCCAAGCGAGCTCGTCGACTTCCATGCGCGTTCAGCGGGTTGTCAGCCCGGATGTGAATGCCGCCATGATCCGGTACACGATCGGCGGGAAGACCTGTGCTTTCGGTACGACATTCCAGATGCGAATGTTACCCGGAGGAGTCAAACAGCCCGAATGGACCAAAACGGCTACTCCGAGTGGAGGGGCGACCTGCAAGGCCACGATAACCAGTACGGCCGCAGATTACTCATGGAAAGTTGAGTTCACCATGAAGTAACCGTCACGTGAACAGTGCATTGCCTTGGTTTAAACAGGGCAGTGCACTGGCATTGTCGACTGTATCTGAATCATGTGCTTGGGAGAGATAAACAAATGGATGCCATCAACGGTCGTTCCGTAGCAAGTCGTGAGTCCGGTGCGCTGCAACGTATCAAGCCAATAGATAAAGTAGAGGTTCAAAATATCCAACCTCCCGTCGCAGCGTCGGGTAGATCCGATGAGCAGTTATCCAGTCTGGCCAAGAAACTGAGTGCTGCCGCCGAGTTGGCAGCGGAGCGCGACAGCCGTCTTTCGCGTAAGGAATTGGCCGATCTGGCGGCAAGGATCATGGATCGAATTGGAGGGCTAACCTATTCATTGGCAAAGGATTTTTACGATTCTCAGCTACCCGATACGCAAGATGAGGAGTGGCTTGAACGTGCACGGAAGGCGAATGATTTTGCTAGAGGAAAAGGGGAAAATCCGTTTAAAGGACTACCTCGCGAACAGCTCAGCCTGATTGTACATGATGAGAGCGGGGCTTTTACCGTGAATGAACGCCGTGCTGCATTGATGGAGAAAACAGATCAGCACAATCAGTGGGCTCACGCCATCATCGACAAGATGAATGCTGAATATAAGCTGACGGGGCGTACTGATCAGGGCTTGCGCGAAATTCTCGATTTTTATAGTTCATTGCCACCTATTGAAGTGGCCGAGTATGGGAACTACGAGGCCAACATCATGATGCAGTTATCCCAGCAGGAAGTGGAGTGGCCGGAGTTCAATACTTCATTGGTCGACCTGGTTGCCAAACAATGGAAGTCCGAAGAAAAGCCGATCGCCATGCATTATGACGCTGCCGCTGGCGGCCTCGGGGAGGAAGGTGAGAAAGGATGATTCCGATTATTGCCCTGCACGACATCACCCGCCGTCTGGGAGGCGAAGCCGTCCTGCAGGACGTATCGTTATCCCTCCCCGCAGGCCAGTCTTGCGCCATCATCGGTGGATCCGGATCTGGCAAAAGCACGCTGCTCAACCTGATCGGTCTCCTTGACCAGCCCTGTCACGGGCGTTTGGTCCTGGATGGGTGTGAACTGGCACACGCTGATGACGACCAGCGCGCCATCATCCGTAATCGCCTGCTTGGTTTCGTGTTCCAGAGTTTCAACCTGCTGCCAAGGCTGTCCGTGCTGGACAATGTTGCGCTGCCGTTGAGCTACCGTGGCATCTGTCTGGCTTCGGCTCGGCAGCTCGCCAAGGCCCAGCTGGAGAAAGTCGGCCTGGAGCATCGTGCGAAATATCGCCCGGCCCATCTCTCCGGTGGCCAACGCCAGCGAGTGGCAATAGCCAGGGCTTTGGTTACAGAACCAAGGATTCTGCTGGCCGATGAGCCCACAGGCAATTTGGATGGTGAGACGGCACGGGACATCATCGGGCTGCTGACGAAGCTGAATCGTGAGCAGTGCATGACGCTGCTGGTGGTGACACACGACCCGACCATTGCGCGGTGCATGGACCGCTGCCTGCTGGTTCGCAATGGCGGCGTATTCGATGCCTGAAGCCGCCTACGGCCCAGGCTGGCAGCAACGCTTCAGCGAGGCCTTGCTCAGCGTCTGGCAGTTGGGCCCCCGCGCCTGGCTTGCACTGTCAGGCATCGCAGTCGGCTGTGCCGCGCTGGTGGCCCTGATGAATATCGGCCACAGCGCGACCCAGTTTGCCCGGCAACTGTTCCAGGGCCTGGGAAGCGAGTTGCTGGTGGTGAACCTTCAGGCCACGGCCGAAGGCGGCATGCCCGTGCGTCTGGACCTTGTCGGATTGCCGCCAGGCATCCGAGCTGTCGCTCCGTTGGCAGCCGGTGTGTTCGCCGTCAAGTTCAACGGGGAGAGTATCGAGACGATGGTGGCAGGCAGCAGCGCACAGTTGTTCGAGGTCATCGACCTCGAGGTTGCCAGGGGCCGCTCGCTGTCTGCTTACGATGACCCGGCCGCGCATGTGCTGTTGGGGGCTTCGCTGGCGGCGCGGTTGCAGGCGAGGCCGGGTGACCGCGTGCAATTGGGTAGCTATCTGTTCGAGGTAGTCGGCGTGCTCGCGCCACGAGGGTACAACCCGATGTTGCCGATCAATTTCAACGACAGCGTGTTGATGCCGTTGCCAGGCATGCGTCGCTTGAGCCCGATACCCGAGGTGGCGACGCTGATCGCGAAGGGGGCCGATGCCTCGACCCTGGTCCAGGCGGCACGTTCGTTGGAGCGCTACCTGCGCGCCAGGCTCACGCAGCATGAGGTAGATGTCCAGTTACCACGGCAGATGCTCGAAGGCATGGCTGGTCAGTCGCGGGTGATGTCCGGGCTGCTGGCCGGCACCGCCGCCGTTGCCTTGCTGCTGGGCGGTGTGGGGGTGATGAATGTGATGGTGATGAACGTGGTGCAGCGTCGACGCGAAATCGGCGTGCGCATGGCCCTGGGCGCGCGCGCTCGGGATATCGCCTGGCAGTTCCTGCTTGAGGCGCTGGTGCTGTCCGTTGCCGGCGCGCTGCTGGGCGCGGTGCTGGGCCTTGTGGCCGCCTGGCTGTTTGCCCGCGGATCAGGGTGGGATTTTGCGCTCGATGCAAGGTCGCTTCCGGCGAGCATGGGCATGGCGCTGATCCTGGGGCTGTTCTTCGGTTTGCAGCCCGCACTGGCAGCGGCGCGTCTTCAACCTGTTGTCGCGTTGCGTGATGAGTAAGTGGCTGGCGATGGCCTGCATCTGGTCGTTACCTCTGTTGGCCATGGCCGACCGCGCGTTGCAACCGTCCCGGCCGACCTTGCGGCAGGCAGGCCCGGTGAGTGCCTTGTCGGCAATGCACGGCGAACCCGTGGAGATCGACCTGGCCGATGCCGTTGGCCTGGCCCTGCGCGACAACCGGGCGATCCGCAGTGCCTACCTTGAGCGTGTCGCGCAGAAGTTCGACCTGCGCGTGGCCCATGACCGGTTCGCCCCGCAGCTGTCGCTCAAGGCACGCTACCTGGGCAATCGCAATCATGCCGATCGCTACCGTGAGGCGCAGCTGGCCCCGAGCGCCAGCCTGCTGACCCCGTACGGAACGCGCCTGAGCCTGGCCTGGGATTACGGGCATACCCGAGCCGATTCGGCGGGGCGGCGGTATCGGGATGGTGCCAGCCTGATGATCGTCCAGCCGTTGCTGCGCGGCGCCGGACGCGAGATAGCCAGCGCACCGTTGCGCCAGGCCACGCTGGCTGAACAGTCGAACCGCCTGGCGCTCGCCGACGACGTGGCGCAGGTCATTACCCGGACGCTGCTGTCGTACCGGGAGCTGCTGCGTGCCCAGGAGCAACTGCGTATCGCCGAAGATAGCCTGTTGCGTGCCCGTCAGCTGGTGGCAGTAAGCCACGCCTTGATCGCCGCCGGGCGCATGGCTGCCTTTGAAGTCGTGCAGGCAGAAGCCGAGGTTGCCAGTCAGGAACTGACCGTCGAAGGCAGCCGCAACCAGCTGCACCACAGCCGCGTAGCCCTTGCGCAATTGCTCGCCCTGGACCTTGCGACCCCGCTGCGGGCCGCGGAGCGGCTGCTGGCCGAGCGTTGGCAGGTGAGCACGGAGCAGGCCCTGGCCCGCGCCGAAGCGTTGCAGCCGACCTATCTGATGCAGCAGCTGGCGACCGAACAGGCGGCCATCGCGTTGCAGGTCGCAAGCAACGCGCAATGGTGGGACCTGTCGCTGGTCGGTGGGGCCAGCCAGATGCATCAACGGCCCGGCAATGAAGCGGCATGGGAGCACTACCTGGGGCTGGAGCTGGAGGTACCGATCGGTGACTTAAGTCGCCGCCAGGCGCAGGTACGGGCCCAGGTCGAGGTGGAAACCCAGCGCCTGGGCCTGGTCGAATCCCGTCAACAGCTTGAGCGTGATGTGAGTACCGCGATACGCGACCTGCAGGTGCGCTGGCGACAGCTGGAAATCGCCGGACGGGCGCTGGCACTGACCCGGCGCAAGCTGGACATCGAACAGCAAAAGCTCGCGGCAGGGCGCTCGAGCAATTTCCAGGTGCTCAGTTTCGAGAGTGATCTGCGTCAGGCGCAAAGCACGCAACTCGAAGCTACGATCGCGTACCTGGATGCGCAGGTCGTCCTCGACCAGGTCGTAGGGACCACGTTGCTCAAGTGGCAGGTGAGCCTCAATGATTAAGTGGGGCTGTTGGCTGGCGGTAGCGATGACCGGTGTTGTTCTGGCGATGTTGAACTGGCCCGGCGCCGTGCAGCCGCGCGAGCAGAGGTGGCTGCGGGTCGAACCGCAATTGCTGGAAAACCGTCTGGGGCTTGTCGGCAGACTTCAGGCGGCACGTCAGGTGACACTGAGTGCGCCGTTCGCTGGCGTGGTCGCGGCAATGCCGGTTGAGGAAGGGCAGCGCGTCGAGGCAGGCCAGCCGTTGATCAGCCTGGACACTGCTCAGCTGGACATCCAGCTGCGCCGTGCCCAGGCAGAGCGCCTCAAGGCCGAGGAACAGCTCATGCAGTTGCGTAGTTGGCAAAGCGGCCCGCAGGTGGCGCGAAGTTTGCGCGCTGTGGCAGCAGCTCGCGCCGCCATGGCGGCCACCCAGGCGAGCCTGGATGACACCCAGCGTCTTTTCGAGGGTGGCATTGTCGCCCGTATGGAAGTCGTCAGCCTCGAACAACTGCTTGGGGAGCAGCGTCAGGCGTTGCTGGATGCCGAGCAGGAACTGCGGCTGACGCGTGCCCGGGGGCAGGGTGATGCGTTGTTGATCGCTGAAATGGAGCTTGCCAACGCGCAAGCACAGTGCCGGGCCCTGATCAGGATGCGTGATCAGCAGGTGATCGAAGCGCCTTTCACTGGCGTGCTCTTGCCCGTGAGTACGGAGGCCGGCCACGGCGGCCGGCAGCTACACGTCGGGCAAGCGGTGAGCCAGGGGATGGCGTTGATGACGCTGGTCGACCTGGAGCGTCTGCAAGTGATGGCCAGGCTGGAAGAGCACGATCTGGTGAAGGTGCGCGAGGGCATGGAGGTTGAAGCCGTCATCGCCGGGCAGCGGCTTGCAGGCCGCATCGACCGTATTGCCATGCAAGCTCGCGACGATACGGCCCAGGGAGCCTGGTATGACGTGCGCGTCGATCTGGATTTGCCCGCCGCACCCCTGCAATTGGGCCTGCGCCTGGGCATGAGCGCCCAGTTGCAGTTGTTGCTGCATCGCCAGGAACGGGCGATGGTGGTACCTGCGCCCGCGTTGCAGGTGGACGAGGCCGGGCGCACCTATGTGCTGTTTCGGGCCGACGAAACCCAGGCGCCGCGCAAAGTACCGGTCACGGCTGGTCCGGCAGGGGTGCAGGGGGTCGAAGTTCAGGGCCTGGAAAGTGGTTACGTGCTGATTGCGCCGGAGCCGCCAGACGGCTCCGGTCTTGATCATTCGGCCGGGTGATCGCGCAGGAAAACCAGGTGATCCGGCTTGGACTGCTCGGCACTGTAGTAGTAACCCTGCACGTCGAACTGCTTGAGCTGCTCCGGGTCGTTGACCCGTTCCTGGATGACGAAGCGGCTCATCATGCCGCGGGCCTTCTTGGCATAGAAGCTGATGATCTTGTACTGGCCGTTCTTCAGGTCCTTGAAATCGACGTTGATTACCCGGGCCTTCAGTGCGCTGCGTTTCACGGCGCTGAAGTACTCGTTGCTGGCCAGGTTCAGCAGCAGGTCGTCGCCTTGGTCGGCCAGCGCCTGGTTCAGCCATTCGCTGATGCGCGTGCCCCAGAAGGCATACAGGTCCTTGCCGCGGGCATTGGCCAGCTTGGTACCCATTTCCAGTCGGTACGGCTGCATCAGGTCGAGCGGGCGCAGCAGGCCGTACAGGCCGGAGAGCATGCGCAGGTGGGCCTGGGCATAGCTGAAGTCATCCTCGCCGAGGGTTTCGGCATCCAGGCCGGTGTACACGTCCCCCTTGAATGCCAGCAGCGCCTGCTTGGCATTGGCCGGGGTAAAGTCTGGGGTCCAGCTGCCGAAGCGTGCGGCATTGAGGCCGGCTAGCTTGTCGGAGAGGTGCATCAACTCGCTGATCTGAGCGGGTGAAAGCTCGCGCAGCAGCAGGATCAGTTCCTGGGAGTCGTCCAGGTATTGTGGCAAGGTGAAACGGTCGGTCACCGGCGCGGTGTCATAGTCGAGAGTCTTGGCGGGGGAAATCACCGTCAGCATCGGGTCGGCTCCTGGAATCGTTGCAGCGGATTCTACGGATCGCGACCGGGAACGCCAAACTATGACGACAATAGTCACAGACCATCGCCAAAGCAGGCGTTATAGTGCGCGTTTTGGCTGTCACGGAGAGATTGATCGTGCGCATTGCCGGGGCCTTGCTGGCCACCTTGTTGAGCCTGGCCGCCCAGGCCGCCCCCGTGCCCCCGGCCAGCCTGGACCGCAGCCAGTGGCCCGAGCAACTGGATAGCCCGGTGCTGTTCGACGTCGCCTCGCGGGCAGAGATCCTGTCGTTTGCCCGAGTCCTGCATGAAAGCGAGCTGCTCGACGATGCCACACTGGCTGCACGGCTGGGATTGCGGCAGATCAACCTGCAAAAGATTCGCGCTGTGCGTGCGCAGATGTGGCAGCGTTTGTGGCAGGGTTACCAGCAGGCCCAGCGCAGTTGCGAGCAAGACGCCTCGTTCTGCTATCTGCTGGAGTCAATGGCAGATTTGCGCACCAAGGCGGCAACATTCGCTGCCGATGTCGGCACGTTCTATACCGGCTGGATCGAACCCAGTCATCAGTTCCATGTCCGTTACCTGGATGAACAGCTGCGCAAGGCAGCGTTGTTGCCGCAGACCAGCAGCGAGGTCGAACGCCTGTCCAGCCGCGAGCGCAATGGCGATGAGCTGAACGACCGCCTGTTCCTGCTGACCTTCGTCGGTGGCCCCGGGCCTGATGGCGCAAGTACCGATGAACTCACCGAGTACCTGCGCAAGCAGAAGCTGCAGGGCACCTTCTTTGTCCTGGGCAATCGCCTGCAGCAGCGGCGAGATGCAGGCGCGACGAACGCATTGACCGATCTTTACGCCGGCCAATGCGTGGGCATCCAGGGCTGGGAATATCGCTCCCACGCCCAGTGGCAGGGCTGGCAGGATTCGATCAAACGCGCCCAGGCGCGGGTTCAGGCCGACCTGCCGGAGCAATACGTGCCGCTGTTCCGCCCTCCATATGGGCAGCGCCGGGCTGACGCCGAAGGGTTCATGGCCAGCCAGCAGCTGCGGGTTTCGCTATGGGACATCGACGCTCAGGATGATGGCGCGCTGACTGCCGAAGCTTCGGCCCAGCGGGTGATAACCTTGATGCTGTTATGGCGCAAGGGGGTGATCCAGTTCCATGACAGCCTGCCCAAGGCCCGGACGGCGCTCGAGTGGTTGCTGCACAACACCGCGCAAAGCGGCATCGGCTGGGAGGGCTGCCACGATTACGCCTATCGCGAATAGAGGGTATGACTTCTGACTGTAGCCTCGTCTGGTGCTGCCGCCAAGCGCTCTTCGTCAATCGGAAAAATAAACTTCAAAATCTCGTAAAAATGCTTTTTCCGGTAATGGCTTTTGCGGTATGAAGAAACCAGACAGCCGATTCCTGCAGCACAGGTGGCGTCATCCAGGCCCACCTTGCCAGGTACGCTTCCCGCCCGTAGCAACGCGGATACGGGGAGAACGGCGGTCACTCTGCGGCGCACACAGAGCGTGCCGTGTGGCTTCGACATAAGGTGACCGAGTATGGATGACCAAGGACGCAACCCTTCCTCCAGCAAGCCAATCCTCTATGTGCTCGATACCAACGTCCTGATTCACGACCCCAACGCATTACTCAACTTCGAGGAGCATCACGTCGCCATTCCGATGACGGTGCTGGAGGAACTCGACAAGCTCAAGACCGGCAAACAGAGCATCGCCGCCGAATGTCGTCAGGCCATCCGCCTGATCGACCAGACCCTCGGTGACGCTTCGCCCAGCGATGTCGAGCAGGGCGTGCCGATTCAGCGTGGCAAGAGCGGCGCCAAGGGCTACTTGTCGATCCTGATGAGCCCGCGCAACGAACCCAGCAAGTTGCTGCCGGAAAACCTCAACGACAACATCATCATCAACACCCTGTTCGAAGTTCGCAGCCGGCGCACCGACCTGGACGTGGTGCTGGTTACCAAAGACATCAACATGCGCCTGAAGGCGCGCGCCTGCGGGATCGCGGCCGAGGACTACAGTACCGACCAGTTGGTTGACGACGTGTCGTTGCTGTCCAAGGGCTATCACTCGGTCACCGGCTCGTTCTGGGACCGGGTCAGCAAAGTCGATACCCGCCAGGAACGTGGCCGCACCTGGCATCGGGTGCAGATGATCGATAACCTGCCGGCCGTGCATATCAACGAGTTCATCATTGATGAGCAGGGTTTTGTCGGCTGGGTAAAAGGCATTCGCAACGACGAACTGCTATTGCTCGACCTGCACCAGGAACCCTTGCTGCACCAGGAAGCTTGGGGCCTGAAGCCGCGGGACATTCATCAGAGCCTGGCGCTGTTCGCCTTGCTCGACCCGGACATCCACCTGGTCAACCTGACCGGCGCTGCCGGCTCCGGCAAGACCATCCTGGCCCTGGCCGCAGCCATCGAGCAGACCATGGTCAGCAAGCGCTACCGGCGCATCATCGCCACCCGCAGCGTGCAGGGGCTGGACCAGGAGATCGGCTTCCTGCCGGGCACCGAGGCGGAAAAGATGGAGCCTTGGCTGGGTGCCATCACCGACAACCTGGAAGCCTTGCACATGGACGATGAAAGTACCCATGGCAGCGTCGAATACATCCTCGAACGCGTTCCGCTGCAGTTCAAGTCGCTTAACTACATCCGTGGGCGCAGCTTCCAGCAGAGCCTGATCCTGATCGACGAGTGCCAGAACCTGACGCCGCATCAGATGAAGACCATCATCACCCGGGCAGGCTCCGGTTCCAAGGTGGTGTGCCTGGGCAACCTGGCGCAGATCGACACGCCTTACCTGTCCGCGACCAGTTCGGGGCTGACCTACCTGACCGAGCGTTTCAAGGACTTCCCCCATGGCGTGCACATCACCCTGCAGGGTGTGCCACGCTCGGTGCTGGCCGAGTACGCCGAGTCCCATCTGTAATACCTCCAGCCGGGCGGTGCGCCGCCCGGCCTTTTCGCCGGTCCTGCCGACACATATCGCTGCGCAAACCTGACCCACGGGTTTACACTCTCTGTTCCCTTCACAGGAGCAGAGCAGTGCTGACTCATCTTGATTCCCAGGGGCGCGCCAACATGGTCGACGTCACTGAAAAGGCCGTGACCGAGCGCGAGGCCGTGGCCGAGGCGCGGGTGCGCATGTTGCCGCAGACCTTGCAGATGATCGTCGACGGCGAGCATCCCAAGGGCGATGTGTTCGCCGTGGCGCGCATTGCCGGCATCCAGGCGGCGAAGAAGACCAGTGACCTCATCCCGCTGTGCCACCCGCTGATGCTCACCAGCGTCAAGGTCGAACTGAGCGCCGAAGGCCAGGACGCGGTGCGTATCCTGGCCCGCTGCAAGCTGGCCGGCCAGACCGGGGTCGAGATGGAAGCGCTGACTGCCGCCAGCGTCGCTGCGCTGACGATCTATGACATGTGCAAGGCAGTGGACAAGGGCATGGTCATCGAACAGGTGCGCCTGCTGGAAAAAGTTGGCGGCAAGAGTGGGCACTACAAGGTGGAGGCGTGATGAAGGTCAAAGTGATGTACTTCGCCCGTTACCGTGAATTGCTGGGCGTCGATGCCGAGCGCCTGGAAGGCGAGTTCAAAGTGGTCGACGATGTGCGCCAGGCCCTGGTGGCCAAGGGTGGGCAGTATGCGGTGCTGGCCGAACAGAACCTGATGAGTGCGCGAAACGAAGAGCTGTGCAAGCTCGACGAGCCGCTGAAAGAGGGCGATGAAGTGGCGTTCTTCCCGCCGGTGACCGGAGGCTGAACATGGCAGTGCGAGTGCAACACGGGGCGTTCGACCCGGGGGCCGAGGTCAATGCCATGCATGCGGCCAACGTCGGCGTTGGCGCCGTGGTCGGTTTCGTCGGCTATGTCCGCGACTTCAACGACGGTCGGGAAGTAGCGGGGATGTTCCTCGAACATTACCCAGGCATGACCGAAAAGGCCTTGACCAAGATCGTGGTCGAGGCCGAGCAGCGCTGGCCGTTGCTCAAGGTCGAGGTGCTGCACCGCATCGGTGCGCTGGAGCCGGGTGAGCCGATCGTCTTTGTCGGTGTGGCCAGTGCCCATCGGCAGGCGGCGTTCGATGCCTGCAACTTCATCATGGACTACCTGAAGACCCGGGCGCCGTTCTGGAAGAAGGAAAATACCCAGGATGGGCCGCGCTGGGTGGAAGGCAAGCAGAGTGACCAGGATGCCGCCGGGCGCTGGTAAGGCAGGACACAGATCGCTTTTGTAGGAGCGGCCTTGTGTCGCGAAAGGAGCGCGAAGCGGTCCCAACAATTTCTGCATACAAGCTGAAATCCTGGGGCCGCTCCGCGGCCCTTTCGCGACACAAGGCCGCTCCTACAAGGGCGGCTAGCGCATCAGTGGTGCTTGCGAGGCACCGGTTTCAGCAATTCATCCGGCGGCATCTCGCACTTGATCTTGCGCCCCAGCAGCTCTTCGATGGCCGGTAGCTGGTAGGAATCATCCTCACCGGCAAAGCTGATCGACACCCCGCTGGTGCCCGCGCGGCCCGTACGGCCAATGCGGTGCACGTAGTCGTCCGGGTCTTCCGGCAGGGTGAAGTTGATCACGTGGCTGATGCCGTCGATGTGAATCCCGCGCCCGGCCACATCCGTGGCCACCAGCACGGTGATGCGCCCTTCGCGGAAGTTTTCCAAGGTGCGAATACGCTTGTGCTGCGGTACGTCACCGGACAACTGCGCGGCGTTGATACCGTCGCGCACGAGCTTTTCCTCGATGCGCCGTACCTCATCCTTGCGGTTGGCAAACACCATCACCCGTTCCCACTTGTTCTGGGTCACCAGGTTGTACAGCAGCTTGTACTTGTCGCTGCCGGCCACCGCATACACGTGTTGCTCGACCGTCTCGCTGGCGACGTTCTCCGGCTCGATCTCGACGATCGCCGGGTTGGTGGTCCACTGCTTGGCCAGGTTCATCACGTCGTCGGTGAAGGTGGCGGAGAACAGCAGGGTCTGGCGTTCGCTCTTCGGCGGGGTCTGGCGGATGATCTGCCGCACTTGGGGGATGAAGCCCATGTCGAGCATGCGGTCGGCTTCATCCAGCACCATCACCTCGACCATGTCCAGGTGCACCTCGCCGCGCTGGTTGAAGTCCAGCAGGCGGCCCGGGGTGGCCACCAGAATGTCGCAATGACGGGCTTCCAGCGCTTTGAGCTGCTTGTCGAAGTCCATGCCGCCGACGAAGCTCATCACGTTCAGGCTGGTGTACCTGGTCAGGGCGACGGCATCCTTGGCGATCTGCACCACCAGCTCGCGGGTTGGCGCGATGATCAGCGCGCGCGGCTCGCCCATGTAGCGCTCTTTGGGCGGCGGCGTCTGCTGCAGCTGGGAAATGATCGAAATCAGGAATGCCGCGGTCTTGCCGGTACCGGTCTGGGCGCGGCCGATGGCATCCTGGCCGGCCAGGGTATAACCCAGTACCTGCGCCTGGATCGGCGTGCAGTAAGGGAAACCGAGGTCGTGGATGGCGTGCATCAGCTCGTTTGAGAGCTTGAAGTCGTGGAAGCGGGTCTTGCCCTCTTGCGGCTCGACCACGAAGTCTTCCGGCTTCCACAGGCTCGCCTGGGGCTTTGGCTTGCGTTCGCGGCGTGGTTTGTCCTTGGCCGGCTTGTCGCCAGGCGCTGCCGCGTGGGCGGGTGCTTCTGCTTTGGCGGCGGGCTTGGCGCGGGGCGCGTCCGGTTTCGGCGCGGGCCGGGCCTCGGCAGTGGGGGCGGGCGCCGTCGGCGTCACGCTGGCAGCAGGAGCGGCGGGCTGTGCCGCAGCGTCTCCTTTGCCGAATATTTTCTTGAGTGCCTTGAGCACGATCGTCTCATCAACTGGTTAAGGAATGTACGCCGGGCAGTGTAAAGCAAGATTTGGGCGCGGCGTAGCGGAAAACTCCCACAACTACAGAAGCTGAGGCTTATTGCAATTGCTTGCTCAGCCAGTCGTGGATATCGCTCAGTTCCTCGACCACCACCTCGTGCTCCATCGGGTATTCGTGCCAGCGTGCGGCGACGCCCCAGGTATTGAGGTATTCGAACGCGGTACGGCCCATGGACGGAATCACTACCGGGTCGTGCACGCCATGCAGGCAGAGGGCCGGGGTGCGTTGCTGACAAGCGCTCAGCTGATGGCTGTCGGAGAAGGTCGGGGCGTAGGTCGACAGGGCGATCACTCCGCCCAACGCTTCCTGCCACTTTATATAGGCAGTGTGCAGCACCACCGCGCCACCTTGGGAGAAGCCGGCGAGGAAGATCCGCGACAGGTTGATGCCCTTGGCCTGCTCGGCCTTGATCAGGCCGATGATCTGCTCGGCCGATTCTTCCAGCTGTGCTTCGTCGATGGCGCGGGCCGGGGTCATGGCCTTGATGTCATACCAGCTGGGCATGGCGTAGCCGCCGTTGATGGTCACCGGGCGGGTCGGCGCCTGGGGCATGACGAAGCGGGTGCTGGTCAGCCGTTCCTGCATGAATTCGGCCACTGGTAGGAAGTCGTAACGGTCGGCACCCAAACCGTGCAACCAGATCACACAGGCGTCAGCGGTTTTCTGGGGTTCGAGAATCAACGGGTTGGTCATGACTGCTCCGAAAGAGTGCGGATGTTATTAGGCCGTGCGTGAAAAGAAGGCGCTGCAATTGATTGTCGGAAAAAGAATGTCGCAACGATACAACTTTCCCTACTTGACGAGCGCTTAAACGCTCCAGCCAGCAAATCTGGTACGCGCTTTGCACTTCTTCATACGATGCAAAGGGCGGGCCGTGACGGTAACACCCTCTGCACGCGAAGGCTGTCACAGAACAGCCCATTGCGCCAATTGACCCAATAACAAGCCAACAAGGGTCGGATGCGCCTCATAAGGGTGCGGTGCAATTCCGGCTCGTACAACAAGAGCGATTTGGAGGTTGTGAATGAAGATGTTGAAAACCACCCTGGCAGTCCTGACCGCTGCCGCTGCACTGGGCGCCGTGAGCACCGCCCAGGCCGGCGCCACGCTCGATGCGGTAAAGAAGAAGGGCTTCGTCCAGTGTGGCGTGAGCGACGGTCTTCCAGGCTTCTCGGTACCTGATACGCAGGGCAAGATCGTCGGTATCGACGCCGATGTCTGCCGCGCCGTGGCCGCCGCCGTGTTCGGCGACGCGACCAAGGTCAAGTTCAGCCAGCTCAACGCCAAGGAACGCTTCACCGCGCTGCAGTCGGGCGAAGTCGACGTGCTGTCGCGCAACACCACCTGGACCAGCTCGCGCGATGCCGGCATGGGCCTGGTGTTCGCGGGCGTGACCTACTACGACGGCGTCGGCTTCCTGGTCAATAAAAAGCTCGGCGTTTCCAGCGCCAAGGAACTCGACGGTGCGACCATCTGCATCCAGGCCGGTACCACCACCGAACTGAACGTTTCGGACTACTTCCGCGCCAACGGGCTGAAGTACACCCCGATCACCTTCGACACCTCCGACGAAAGCGCCAAATCGCTGGAATCCGGTCGTTGCGACGTGCTGACCTCGGACAAGTCGCAGCTGTTCGCCCAGCGCTCCAAGCTGGCATCGCCCAAAGATTACGTGGTGCTGCCGGAAACCATCTCCAAGGAACCCCTGGGCCCGGTAGTGCGCAAAGGCGACGAAGACTGGTTCAGCATCGTCAAGTGGACCTTGTTCGCCATGCTCAACGCCGAAGAGGCCGGCATCACCTCGAAGAACGTCGAGGCCGAGGCCAAGTCCACCAAGAACCCGGACGTTGCCCGCCTGCTGGGCGCAGACGGTGAATATGGCAAGGACCTGAAGCTGCCCAAGGACTGGGTAGTGCAGATCGTCAAGCAGGTCGGCAACTACGGCGAAGTGTTCGAGAAGAACCTGGGCAAGAGCACACCGCTGGAGATCGACCGTGGCCTGAACGCTCTGTGGAACAACGGCGGCATCCAGTACGCGCCACCCGTGCGCTGATGGTTGCACCCTGCGGCGGCGTGTTGCCGCCGCGGGCTGTTCGAATCCCTAATGTCCGGGGCACTTCATGCAAAATCATATCGGCGCACGGAAGGGCTTGACCCTGAGTGATCCACGAGTGCGCGCGTGGCTGTTCCAGGTTCTCACGATCGCTTTCGTGGTGGGCCTGGGCTGGTACCTGTTTCACAATACGCAAACCAACCTGCAACACCGGGGTATCACCTCGGGCTTCGACTTCCTCGAACGTAGCGCTGGCTTCGGCATCGCCCAGCACCTGATTCCCTACGTGGAATCCGACAGCTATGCGCGGGTATTCGTCATCGGCTTGCTCAACACCTTGCTGGTGACGTTCATCGGCGTGATCCTGGCGACCCTCCTTGGCTTCATCATCGGCGTGGCGCGGCTGTCGCCGAACTGGATGATCAACAAGCTGGCGACCGTTTATGTGGAAACCTTCCGCAACATTCCGCCGCTGCTGCAGATCCTGTTCTGGTACTTCGCGGTGTTCCTGACCCTGCCGGGGCCAAGGGGCAGCATCAACATCAACGATGCCTTCTTCATCAGCAATCGGGGCCTGAACATGCCCGGTGCCTCGATGGCCGAAGGCTTCTGGCCGTTCGTGGTCGCCCTGGTGCTGGCACTGGTGGCAATCGTGCTGATGGTGCGTTATGCCAACAGGCGCTTCGACGCAACCGGCGAGCCGTTCCACAAGTTCTGGGTGGGGCTGGCGCTGCTCATCGCCATTCCAGGTGCCTGCGCGCTGCTGTTCGGCAGCCCGGTGCATTGGGAGGTACCGCAGCTCAAAGGCTTCAACTTTGTCGGCGGCTGGGTGTTGATCCCTGAGCTGCTGGCGCTGACCCTGGCGTTGACCATCTACACGGCGGCGTTCATTGCCGAGATCGTGCGTTCCGGCATTCGTTCGGTGAGCCACGGCCAGACCGAAGCGGCCCACTCGCTTGGCCTTCGCGACGGCCCGACCCTGCGCAAGGTGATCATCCCCCAGGCACTGCGGGTGATCATTCCGCCGCTGACCAGCCAATACCTGAACCTGGCGAAGAACTCGTCACTGGCGGCCGGTATCGGTTACCCCGAGATGGTCTCGCTGTTCGCCGGTACCGTGCTCAACCAGACCGGCCAGGCCATCGAGGTGATCGCCATCACCATGAGTGTCTATCTCGCCATCAGCATCAGCATTTCGCTGCTGATGAACTGGTACAACAAGCGCATCGCGCTGATCGAGCGGTGAGGATACGCCCGTGAATGCTCATGTTTTCAAACCCGACATGCCGCCACCGGTGAAAACCGTCGGCGTGCTCGCATGGATGCGTGCAAACCTGTTCTCCAGCTGGCTCAACACCCTGCTGACCGTGTTCGCCGTGTACCTGGTGTGGCTGATCGTGCCACCGTTGGTGCAATGGGCGTTGATCGACGCCAACTGGGTCGGCACTACCCGCGCTGACTGCACCCGGTCGGGCGCCTGCTGGGTGTTCGTGCAGCAGCGCTTCGGCCAGTTCATGTACGGCTACTACCCGGCCGAGCTGCGCTGGCGTGTCGACCTCACCGTGTGGCTGGCGGTGCTCGGTGCGGCACCGCTGTTCATCAAGCGTTTCCCGCGCAAGGCCTTCTACGGCCTGGGCTTTCTGGTGCTGTATCCGATCATCGCCTACACCTTGCTGCATGGCGGCGTGCTGGGCCTGAGCAATGTGGCCACCAGCCAGTGGGGCGGCCTGATGCTGACCCTGGTGATCGCTACCGTGGGGATCGTCGGCGCCTTGCCACTGGGCATCCTGCTCGCCCTTGGCCGGCGCTCGCGGATGCCGGCGGTGAAGGTGGTCTGCGTGACCTTCATCGAGTTCTGGCGTGGCGTGCCGCTGATCACCGTGCTGTTCATGTCGTCGGTGATGCTGCCGTTGTTCCTGCCGGAAGGCATGAGCTTCGACAAGCTGCTGCGAGCGATGATCGGGGTGATCCTGTTCCAGTCGGCCTATGTCGCCGAAGTGGTCCGTGGTGGCCTGCAGGCTATCCCCAAGGGCCAGTACGAAGCCGCCGCTGCCATGGGCCTGGGCTACTGGCGCTCGATGGGCCTGGTGATTCTGCCGCAGGCGCTCAAGCTGGTGATCCCCGGTATCGTCAACACCTTCATCGCCCTGTTCAAGGACACCAGCCTGGTGATCATCATCGGCCTGTTCGACCTGCTCAACAGCGTCAAGCAAGCCGCCGCTGACCCCGCGTGGCTGGGCATGGCCACCGAGGGCTACGTGTTTGCCGCCCTGGTGTTCTGGATTTTCTGTTTCGGTATGTCCCGCTACTCCATGCACCTGGAGCGCAAGCTGGACACTGGCCACAAGCGTTAGGAGTTTCGAAATGAGTGAAGCGATCAAGCAGCCTGCCGGCCCCGAAGGCATCATCCAGATGCAGGGCGTGAACAAGTGGTACGGCCAGTTCCATGTGCTCAAGGACATCAACCTGAACGTGCGCCAGGGCGAGCGCATCGTCCTGTGCGGGCCATCCGGCTCGGGCAAGTCGACCACCATCCGCTGCCTCAACCGCCTGGAGGAACACCAGCAGGGCCGCATCGTGGTCGATGGCGTGGAACTGACCAACGACCTCAAGCAGATCGAAGCGATCCGCCGAGAGGTGGGCATGGTCTTCCAGCACTTCAACCTGTTCCCGCACCTGAGCATTCTGGAAAACTGCACCTTGGCACCGATGTGGGTGCGCAAGATGCCACGGCGCAAGGCCGAGGAAATCGCCATGCACTACCTTGAGCGGGTACGCATTCCGGAGCAGGCGCACAAGTTCCCAGGGCAGCTCTCCGGTGGCCAGCAGCAGCGTGTGGCGATTGCCCGGGCGCTGTGCATGAAGCCGAAGATCATGCTGTTCGACGAGCCGACCTCGGCGCTGGACCCGGAAATGGTCAAGGAAGTGCTCGACACCATGGTCGGCCTGGCCGAGGACGGCATGACCATGCTCTGTGTGACCCACGAAATGGGCTTTGCCCGCACCGTGGCGAACCGGGTGATCTTCATGGACAAAGGGGAAATCGTCGAGCAGGCGGCGCCGGATGACTTCTTCGACCGCCCGCGCAGTGACCGGACCAAACTGTTCCTCAGCCAGATCCTGCACTGATACACGCAGTGAAAAAAGGGGCCGCGCATGCGGCCCCTTTTTTTCAGTTCTCTTCCTTCGCCGGGCTCGGCGCCGGTGGTGGTCGTAGCCCCACCTCGGCAATCAGCTTGAGCTGCTGACCATTGCGCATCACCTCGATGGTGATCTTCTCGGTCGGCTTGATCCGCGCTACCTGGTTCATCGACTTGCGCCCGTCACCGGCCGGTTCACCGTTGATGCTCAGGATCACGTCGCCCAGCTGCAGCCCGGCCTTCTGTGCCGGGCCGTCGCGGAAGATCCCGGCCACCACGATGCCCGGACGGCCCTGCATGCCGAACGATTCAGCCAGCTCCTGGCTCAACGGCTGCACTTCGATGCCCAGCCAGCCACGGATCACCTGGCCATGCTCGACGATCGACTTCATCACCTCCAGTGCCAGTTTGATCGGAATGGCGAAGCCGATGCCCTGGGAACCGCCGGACTTGGAGAAAATCGCGGTGTTGATGCCGACCAGGTTGCCATTGGCGTCGACCAGTGCACCGCCGGAGTTGCCCGGGTTGATTGCCGCGTCGGTCTGGATGAAGTCTTCGTAGTTGTTCAGGCCCAGCTGGTTGCGGCCGGTGGCACTGATGATGCCCATGGTCACGGTCTGGCCAACGCCGAACGGGTTGCCGATGGCCAGTACCACATCACCGATGTGGATGTTGTCGGAGCGGCCGATGGTGATGGCGGGCAGGTTCTTCAGGTCGATCTTCAGCACCGCCAGGTCGGTTTCCGGGTCGCTGCCGATCACCCGTGCCAGGGTTTCACGGCCGTCTTTCAGGGCCACGACGATCTGGTCGGCGCCGCTGGTGACGTGGTTGTTGGTGAGCAGGTAGCCCTCGGGGCTCATGATCACCGCCGAGCCCAGGCTCGACTCCCAGCGGCGCTGCTTGGGCAGGTTGTCGCCGAAGAAGCGGCGGAACTGCGGGTCTTCGAACAGCGGGTGGGCGGTCTTGTTCACCACCTTGGTGGTGTACAGGTTGACCACGGCCGGGGCGGCGAGGGTCACGGCGTCGGCGTAGGACACCGGGCCCTGCATGATCCGCGTGGTTTGTGGAGCTTGCTGCAGGTTGACGTCCTGGCTGGGCAGGCCGACCCACTCCGGGTAGCGCTGGATGATCAGTACGGCAATCAGAACACCGGTAAGCAGGGGCCAGCCAAAGTAACGCAACGCCTTGAACATGAACGAGTCCTGGAAAGAGCGGGGGCCGGTGGCCGCGCAATGGGGCATGAGCGCGCGCGATCATACACCGGTTCCCCCGATGCCGGCGACGGCCCATAATGGCCGGCATTATACGGGCGTTCTGCAGGCGTTGCGCCCGTGAAAAGCGCAGATTTCGAGGAGATTTTCATGGCCGTCGCTCTCAACACCCTGGTCGAGGAAGCCGAACGCTACCTGGGCAGCGCGAAGATCCAGGACTATTGCCCCAATGGCCTGCAAGTCGAGGGCCGGCCGCAGGTCAGCCGCATCGTCAGCGGCGTCACCGCCAGCCAGGCCTTGCTGGATGCCGCGGTCGAAGCCGAGGCCGACCTGATCCTGGTGCACCATGGTTACTTCTGGAAGGGCGAGAACCCCTGCGTGACCGGGATCCGACAACGCCGGCTGAAGACCCTGCTCAAGCACGACATCAGCCTGCTGGCGTTTCACCTGCCGCTGGATGTGCACCCTGAAGTCGGCAACAACGTGCAGCTGGCGCGGCAACTGGACGTCACTGTCGAAGGCCCGCTGGACCCGGAAAACCCCAAGGTGGTCGGGCTTGTCGGTTCGCTGGCGGAACCGGTGACCGCGCGCGATTTTGCCCGCCGGGTGCAGGAAGTGCTCGGGCGTGAGCCATTGCTGGTAGAAGGTGACGCGATGATCCGCAGGGTGGGCTGGTGCACCGGGGGCGGGCAGGGCTACATCGACACGGCGATTGCTGCGGGAGTTGACCTGTACCTCACGGGCGAGGCGTCCGAACAGACCTATCACAGCGCCCGCGAGAACGGCGTCAGCTTCATTGCTGCCGGGCACCATGCTACCGAGCGCTATGGGGTGCAGGCGCTGGGTGATTACCTGGCGCGGCGCTTCGCCCTGGAGCACCTGTTCATCGATTGCCCGAATCCTATCTGACATCGGTGTCGCCTGCTTCGCGGGTGAACCCGCTCCCACGGGATCGCGCCGGGCCTGTGGGTTTACCCGCGAAAGGGCCGGGCCTGCCAGCCCAAACCCGCAGTCATATCGTTAGACTTTTTCGATCTAGCCCGCCTCCTAAATAGAAGCAGCCGCTGTGATAAAGTGGCTCGCTCGAACACGGCCCGCAGGCCGTCCATAAGATCGTTTTTCGTGAGTAGCCATGGTCGACAAACTGACGCACTTGAAACAGCTGGAGGCGGAAAGCATCCACATCATCCGCGAGGTGGCCGCCGAGTTCGACAACCCGGTGATGCTGTACTCGATCGGCAAGGATTCCGCCGTGATGCTGCACCTGGCGCGCAAGGCCTTCTTCCCGGGCAAGCTGCCGTTCCCGGTGATGCACGTCGACACCCAGTGGAAATTCCAGGAGATGTACCGCTTCCGCGACAAGATGGTCGAGGAAATGGGCCTGGAGTTGATCACCCACGTCAACCCTGAGGGTGTGGCGCAGGGCATCAACCCGTTCACCCATGGCAGCTCCAAGCACACCGATATCATGAAGACCCAGGGCCTCAAGCAGGCGCTGGACAAGCATGGTTTCGACGCCGCCTTCGGTGGCGCGCGCCGCGACGAAGAGAAGTCCCGGGCCAAGGAGCGCGTGTATTCGTTCCGTGACAGCAAGCACCGCTGGGACCCGAAGAACCAGCGCCCGGAACTGTGGAACGTCTACAACGGCAAGGTCAACAAGGGCGAGTCGATCCGCGTCTTCCCGCTGTCGAACTGGACCGAGCTGGACATCTGGCAGTACATCTACCTCGAAGGCATCCCGATCGTACCGCTGTACTTCGCCGCTGAGCGTGAAGTCATCGAAAAGAACGGCACCCTGATCATGATCGACGACGATCGCATCCTCGAGCACCTTTCCGAGGAAGAAAAGGCGCGCATCGTCAAGAAGAAGGTGCGTTTCCGTACCCTCGGCTGCTACCCGCTGACGGGCGCTGTCGAGTCGGAAGCCGAAACGCTCACCGACATCATTCAGGAAATGCTCCTGACGCGCACTTCCGAGCGCCAGGGCCGAGTCATCGACCACGATGGCGCCGGTTCCATGGAAGACAAGAAACGTCAGGGCTACTTCTAATTTTCAGGGTCACTCCATGTCGCACCAATCCGATTTGATCAGCGAAGATATCCTCGCTTATCTGGCTCAGCACGAGCGTAAAGAACTGCTGCGTTTCCTCACCTGCGGTAACGTGGATGACGGCAAGAGCACCCTGATCGGGCGCCTGCTGCACGACTCGAAGATGATCTACGAGGACCACCTCGAGGCCATCACCCGTGATTCGAAGAAAGTTGGCACCACCGGCGAAGAAGTCGACCTGGCGCTGCTGGTAGACGGCTTGCAGGCCGAGCGCGAGCAGGGCATCACCATCGATGTCGCCTATCGCTACTTCTCGACCGCCAAGCGCAAGTTCATCATCGCCGACACCCCGGGCCACGAGCAGTACACCCGCAACATGGCCACCGGCGCGTCCACCTGCGACCTGGCGATCATCCTGGTCGATGCCCGCTACGGCGTGCAGACCCAGACCCGTCGCCACAGCTACATCGCATCCTTGCTGGGCATCAAGCACATCGTGGTCGCAGTCAACAAGATGGACCTCAAAGGCTTCGACGAAGGCGTGTTCGAGTCGATCAAGGCCGACTACCTGAAGTTCGCCGATGCCATCAACCTGAAGCCAAGCAGCCTGCACTTCGTGCCGATGTCGGCGCTCAAGGGCGACAACGTGGTCAACCACAGCGAGCAATCGCCTTGGTACGCCGGCCCGACCCTGATGGAAATCCTCGAGACCGTTGAAGTGTCGGCCGACCGCAACGTCACCGATCTGCGCTTCCCGGTGCAGTACGTCAACCGCCCGAACCTGAACTTCCGCGGCTTCGCCGGCACCATCGCCAGCGGCGTGGTGCACAAGGGTGACGAAGTGGTCGTGCTGCCGTCGGGCAAGAGCAGCCGGGTCAAGTCCATCGTCACCTACGAAGGTGAACTGGAGAACGCCGGCCCAGGCCAGGCCGTGACCTTGACCATGGAAGACGAGATCGACATCTCCCGTGGCGACTTGCTGGTGCACGCCGATAACGTGCCGCCAGTTACCGACCAGTTCGACGCCATGCTGGTGTGGATGGCCGAGGAGCCGATGCTCCCGGGCAAGAAGTACGACATCAAGCGCGCCACCAGCTATGTGCCGGGCTCGATTGCCAGCATCACCCACAGAGTTGATGTGAACACCCTGGAGCAGGGCGCTGCCAGCGCGTTGCAGTTGAATGAGATCGGCCGCGTCAAGGTCGCCCTGGACGCCGCGATCGCCCTGGACGGTTACGACAGCAACCGCACCACTGGTGCGTTCATCGTCATCGACCGCCTGACCAACGGCACCGTCGGCGCCGGCATGATCATCGCGCCGCCAGTCCTGCCGCACGGCGGCGCCGGGCAGCATGGCAAGCTCGCTCACGTGTCCACCGAAGAGCGCGCCCTGCGTTTCGGCCAGCAGCCGGCCACCGTGCTGTTCAGCGGTCTGTCCGGCGCTGGCAAGAGCACCCTGGCCTATGCCGTTGAGCGCAAGCTGTTCGACATGGGCCGTGCGGTATACGTGCTCGATGGCCAGAACCTGCGCCACGACCTGAACAAGGGCCTGCCACAGGACCGCGCCGGCCGCACCGAGAACTGGCGCCGCGCAGCCCATGTGGCGCGCCAGTTCAACGAAGCCGGCCTGCTGACCCTGGCGGCGTTCGTCGCCCCGGATGCCGAAGGCCGTGAACAGGCCAAGGCGCTGATCGGCAAGGACCGCCTGGTGACCGTTTACGTTCAGGCCTCGCCGCTGGCGTGCCGTGAGCGTGACCCGCAGGGCCTGTACGCAGCCGGTGGCGACAATATCCCGGGCGAAAGCTTCCCGTACGATGTGCCGCTGGATGCTGACCTGGTGATCGACACCCAGAGCACCAGCGTTGAGGAAGGTGTGAAGCAGGTGCTGGATGTGCTGCGGCAGCGTGGCGCGATCTAAGCGTTGTTGCTTGTGGAAAACCCCGCTTCGGCGGGGTTTTTTGTTGGTGGGGATACTCTATGGTTGATTTATATTTTGACTAATTGACAAGTTGACATGTTTTTCGCGGCGGCCTAGCCTATAGACACATGGGCTATTCAGGCCCTGAGGAGGGTCTATGAGTGCGGTCACCCACGATGCCATTCATCCCGCGCTAGCAAGCATCGAGGCTGCCAAGGCTGCATTGCGGGAGCGCTTCGAGGAGCATCTTGCCCGAGCGTCGGCTGCGGTAGTGCTCAAAGCCGTGGCGCTTGCGGACGAGAAGGCTTTTGCTGCGCTCGCCAAGGTCGAGGTCGAGGTTGAGGCGAAACGCAGTATTGCTACGCGCAACCAGGAAGCGGTGGCCAGGATGAAGGCGCGCGCCTTTGAACGGGTAGACAGCCGCTGTGAGCTGCTTGACGCCAAAGCAGTGTGCGAAATCCTGGGCATTACCAAGCAAGCACTGAGTCAGAAGACCAAGGCGGGGAAGCTCCTGGCCTACACCAAGACCGGCAATCGCAGAAAGTTCTACCCGTCGTTTCAGTTTGCCGAAAACAAGCCAAGGTCAATCGTTGAGGCATTGATGACATCGCTTGATGTTGATCCTGCTGATACGGAAGCAATGAACACGCTCGTTCAGCACTTGGTCGGCAGAATGGATTACTCCGATCCAGGTGAGCCGAGCCACGAAGTGCCCCGGTTTGAAATGCTGGATGATCCAGCCGCTCTGGAAATCATCAAGCGTGACTACCGGAATGCGTTGATGGCGGGACAGTGAAGGCGGGCCTCGTGAGAGGTCCGCCTTTTTCGTGCTTACTCCAGTACTACACCCAGACTTTCCAGGAATTCCACAGCCGTCTCGCCATTCAATAGCAGTGCTTCCATTACCAGCTGGTGGCTGATCGCCTCGACTTGGCGCCTACGGCCCTCGAACAGCACAAGGTTGCACCCGTCCATTGACCCGGTCACGGTGTAGACCGCTGACTGATAGAGCAGGCCATCGACCTCAGCGACATTCATGCATGCCTGGCTGATTTTTTGGGTGAGTGCATATCCCTCTCGCCCCTGTCCCTTGGCCTGCACGATATCGCGCACTTTGTGGTGGGTGGCTCTATTCGCCAATGCGGCCACGTCAACCACGTTCAATACACGCGCCGCCTTGAGTCGATGCAGTGACGTTTGCGCTAGTCGCCAGAGACTTACTGACTGGTTATCAACACCCTGGCCAGGCTGGAACGACTCGGCGACGGCAACTTCCTCAGTGAGACCGAGGTAATAGACACCGATCTGTTTGGCGGGATCGGCATAGCGGGTGTCGGAGTCTGCTCGGTAGTTGACGGGGTTGGCATCGTAAAGGGAAGGCTGGACGCGGTGCACCACGGTACCTACGGGTATCTGGCGTATCAGCTCCGGGTAACGCCTCAGTGTTTCCAGCACTTGCCTGGCGATTGTATTTTCGGGCTGCTTCGCCATACCGCTCATGAAATGCCTCCGAGCAATCGCGGTGGTGTTCGCAGATAGCGCCATATGAACGGACTGGCCCACCTACCTCTTCTTGTCCTCGACTGACTTGAAGTGCCGGTCATAATCGCTTTGGCGTTCACATCCCTGCTTGTAAGGATCAATGTCGCAGGAAAATTTCTGGTCCTGCTGATCAGGCAAAAGAAAGAATTTGCCGTCTACACAACCGGTCAGAAACAGCATCAACACCCATACAGATTTTTTCATTGCACGTCCTTGAACAGGGGAAGTCCCTTTGATTTTCGCCAGGCGATGATACGTGCGATCACCCCTACGGCGCAGCCCTCCAGTTCGTTTGCCGGGTAGTAGAGGAGGTCAGAGCCATCCGGATGTCCGGCCATGTCGATAAAGTGTTCGAGCAAGCGATCCTGCCAGATGGAGGTTCCAGACGCCTGTAGCAATTCCTCAACCACCGTCTTGAATTCGGCGCAGGTGTAGTCGGCAAGGGAGTGTTTTGGGCTGATCACCATTTCACCTCCGATGACAGCGCATACTGCAGGGCGCTCATGATCCGCATGTTCTCGGCGTCGTACGTCGCACCGCCAAAGGCGGGTGGGTCGAGGTGGCAGATCTGGTAGTTGCGCACGCCTTTTGCGGTTTCGCAGAAGGGTGCGCGAGGTGGCCAGCCTTTCTTGAGGCGGTTGAGTTGCGAGGTAACGAATTGTTGGGAGTAGACCGGATCTTCGGCGATTGCCAGCCAAAAGGCTTGGGAGAAATCGTCGAAGCTGTAGAAGGAGCGTTTTTCCAGCTTCTTTGCGATGTAACTGGGTAGCGGGAATGCCATGCCGGTATTTCTCTCTTGTTTGATGGTGAGGTCATCGTTCAGCTAGTTGGTTTCTTGATCCAGCGGCGGTGCTCTTGATAGTCCATCTGCCGTTCGCAGCCTTGTTTGTAAGGGTCCATGTCACACTGAAATTTCATTTCTTGCCTGTTGGGAAGCAGTAGGGGCATTTCGCCTGTGCATCCGGACAATATGAAAATAACGATTACTAATAGCTGTATCATATGGTGCTCGAGTCTATGTGTTGGCAACGTCCTTTTGAGTCGTTGTTTAGTGTGGTTTATTTTTGTGCCAGCGGGGGAGCCTTGCCATGCATTGGATATTATGGCTAATTTATAAATGTGAAATGTGATAATTGTATGTGGGGGTATTCTATCTTTGCTGTAGGAGATTTTCCCCATGGTTGGGACGGGAATATATTCTGGGTGTGACGGTGAATTGCATTTGGGGTGATGAGCGCGTGCCACTACTGAGTGGTATCCTGAACTTATCTGAATAGGACTTTTGTCATGGGGAAAGGCAAGTATCAACAGATACAATATCAGCCGTTCCAAGGGTCTGGGGGAGTATTGCTTCCTCCTAATCAGGCCATGCGGGCTGGGCATTTCATAAGGTCTGATAATGGAAGATTTGTACTTCGTCTTAGGGGCGATGGTAATCTGGTTTTGGAAGACGCTGGTTCGGTCATTTGGATCGCTGATCATACGCAGCCATACAGTTCTACATTCCGTAATCGATCTCGCGAACCGCTTCAGTTTGTCGTGAGTAACTCTGGATTTTTATATGATCCGTCACGCGATAGGATATGGTCTGCGCAAAGCACTGAGACGCTGGATAGGTCCTATTGGACAAATAATCATCTGAAAATTACCGATACCGGGAATATTCTAATATTTGATGGCCGCAATGGGGAGGTTCGATGGGCGCGTCATGGTTATGCGCCAGGACGACTGCCTCGTAAACCTAAGATATATCCTCATGTTTAGCCTCCCATTCCTGGTCCGCTCATTGAAATTCCTCATGATTATCCATGAGTTGTAGCGGTGAATTAGGTCGTGCCGATCTCCAAGCTGCATGCTTTGCTTTGATTCTAGTAGTTTGGAGATCGTTATTGATTGTGTGGCTTTTCAGATGTGTATTTCTGATACCGGAATCACCCGTTTTTCCTTGACCGCCTTATAGGAAAAACTCGAATAGATCTCCTTCACCCCCGGCAACCGCTGCAGCACTTCCCGGGTAAATTCCCCAAACGACTCCAGATCCCTCGCCAGAATTTCCAACAAAAAGTCATACCGTCCAGAAATGTTGTGGCAAGCAACGATCTCGGGAATCTCCATCAGCCTCTGCTCGAACGCCAGCGCCATGTCCTTGGTATGCGAATCCATCATGATGCTGACAAACGCCGTCACCCCGAACCCCAGTGACTTGGGTGACAAGATGGCCTGGTAGCCGGTGATATAGCCGTTGTCTTCCAGCAACTTGACCCGCCGCCAGCACGGCGAGGTAGTCAGTGCGACTTGGTCGGCAAGTTCGGAAATGGTCAGACGGGCGTTGTCCTGCAGCGCGGCAAGCAGGGCGCGGTCGGTGCGGTCGAGGCTTGAAGGCATGATTTGCCCTCCTGGTGTCGTATTTGTTGTTTTCATTCCAAAACAGTCGGGAACGCGTGGGCTATTTTGGAAAAATTCAGGCAGCTCGGTGGCATAAGCTTATAACAAACCACCAGAGGCTGTTGCCATGCGCGACTCCCATAACAACACCGGTTTTTCCACCCGCGCCATCCACCACGGCTACGACCCGCTTTCCCACGGCGGTGCCTTGGTGCCACCGGTTTACCAGACCTCAACCTATGCCTTCCCCAGCGTTGAATACGGCGCGGCGTGCTTTGCCGGGGAGGAGGGTGGGCACTTCTACAGCCGTATTTCCAACCCGACCCTGGCCTTGCTGGAGCAGCGTATGGCTTCACTGGAGGGGGGCGAGGCGGGCCTGGCGCTGGCGTCGGGCATGGGCGCCATCACCTCGACGCTATGGACCCTGTTGCGCCCCGGTGACGAGCTGCTTGTCGGGCGAACGGTGTATGGCTGCACCTTTGCCTATATGCACCACGGCATCGGCGAGTTCGGGGTAAAGGTCCGCCATGTCGACCTCAATGACGCCAAGGCGCTAAAGGCGGCGATCACCCACAAGACCCGGATGATCTACTTCGAAACTCCGGCCAACCCGAACATGCAATTGGTCGATATCGCGGCGGTGGCCGAAGCGGCGCGGGGGCATGACCTGCATATCGTGGTCGACAACACCTATTGCACGCCCTACCTGCAGCGGCCACTGGAACTGGGGGCGGACCTGGTGGTGCATTCGGCGACCAAGTACCTCAGCGGCCACGGCGATATCACCGCAGGCCTGGTGATCGGGCGCAAGGCGCTGGTGGACCGGATTCGCCTCGAAGGCCTCAAGGACATGACGGGCGCGGTGCTGTCGCCGCACGATGCCGCGCTGTTGATGCGTGGCATCAAGACGCTCGCGTTGCGCATGGACCGGCACTGCGCGAATGCCCAGCGGGTTGCCGAGTTTCTCGCGCGTCAGCCGCAGGTAGAGCTGATCCAGTATCCGGGACTGCCATCATTTGGCCAATATGAACTGGCGCAGCGGCAGATGCGCCTGCCGGGCGGGATGATCGCTTTCGAGCTCAAGGGCGGGATCGAGGCCGGGCGGCGCTTCATGAATGCGCTGCAACTGTTTGCCCGGGCGGTGAGCCTGGGCGATGCCGAATCGCTGGCGCAGCATCCGGCGAGCATGACCCATTCCAGCTATACCCCCGAAGAGCGGGCGCATCACGGGATTTCCGAGGGGCTGGTGCGGTTGTCGGTGGGGCTGGAGGATGTGGAGGATCTGCTGGTGGATGTGGGGCAGGCACTGAAGGCTTGCAGCTAGGTTGCCTCTCGGGCCTCTTCGCGGGCACGCCCGCTCCCACAGAGATCGCGCAGCCTCAAAACCTGCGCCGTTCCTGTGGGAGAGGGCGTGCCCGCGAAGAGGCCAGTGAATCCAGCCCAAGAAAAAGGCCTCTTGCGAGGCCTTCTTCATTTCAGCGCTTGAGCCCGTAGCTCTCGTCGAGCATGCCCGGCGAGTTCGGCGACTTCGGTGCATAGTCACGTGGCACTTCGGCGGTGTCCTTCGGCGGGGTCAGGCGGTCACGCGGACCCTGGGTGCCCTCGGAGTGCAGCGCGGCCAGCAGGCGCTGGCGGGTCAGCTCGTCGAGCGCCAGGTGGTTGGCGCCGTCGGCCAGGTGATCCTGCACGTCCTGGTAGCTCTGGGTCAGCTTCTTGACCAGTACTGCAGTGCTGTTGAAGTGGGTAACCACCTGGTTCTGGTAGCTGTCGAAGCGCTGCTGGATATCATCCAGCTGACGCTGGGTGCTGCTGGGCGCCGCGTTGGGCAACAGCCGGGCCACGATGAAACCGACCGCCACACCGATGACCAGGGCCAGGGTTGGCAACAACCAAACAAGGAGCGAGAGTTCCACGAGTCCTTCCTCTATAAACGGCTTTGCTTTACGTTAACGGCTCAGACCTGCGCTGTATACCGCGAGCGATCGCAAATCAGAACAGAATTCCTCACCTAGACGAATCGACCCCCTTCGAGGTCACGGAGTAGTGCCTTGCTTGTCCGCGAAACCCCCTTGTTCATCGATGGCCCGATCGGCCAGCTGGAAGCCTTGTACCTGGACGTGGCCGATGCCCGCGGTGCGGTGTTGATCTGCCACCCCAACCCGGTCCAGGGCGGCACCATGCTCAACAAGGTGGTCTCGACCCTGCAGCGCACCGCACGTGACGCCGGCTACGTGACCCTGCGCTTCAACTACCGCGGTGTTGGCCAGAGCGCCGGCACCCATGACATGGGTGCCGGCGAAGTGGCCGATGCCGAGGCCGCCGCAGCGTGGCTGCGCGCGCAGCATCCCGAGCTGCCCTTGGTACTCATGGGCTTCTCGTTCGGTGGCTTCGTCGCCACCAGCCTGGCCGGGCGCCTGGAAGCGCAAGGCGTGGAGCTGCAGCAGCTGTTCATGATCGCCCCGGCGGTAATGCGCCTGACCGCCGACTTCCCGCTGCCGCAGCGCTGCCCGATCGCCGTGGTGCAGCCTGAGGCCGACGAAGTCGTCGATCCGCAGCTGGTTTACGAATGGTCCGACGCACTGGGGCGCCCCCATGAGCTGCTGAAAGTGGCAGAATGCGGACACTTCTTCCATGGCAAGCTGACCGATCTGAAGGATCTGCTGCTGCCGCGCCTTTCGAATTGAGCCAAGCCTGAATAAGCGAACACCCATGACCACGCGTATCCTCACCGGTATCACCACCACCGGCACCCCGCACCTGGGCAACTACGCCGGCGCCATCCGCCCGGCGATCGTCGCCAGCCAGCAGCCGGGTGTCGACTCGTTCTACTTCCTGGCCGACTACCACGCCCTGATCAAGTGCGACGACCCGCTGCGCATCCAGCGCTCGCGCCTGGAAATCGCCGCGACCTGGCTTGCCGGTGGCCTGGACCCGGCCAAGGTGACCTTCTACCGGCAGTCCGACATCCCCGAGATCCCTGAGCTGACCTGGCTGCTGACCTGCGTCGCCGCCAAGGGCCTGCTCAACCGCGCCCACGCCTACAAGGCCTCGGTGGACAAGAACCTGGAAACCGGCGAAGACCCTGATGCCGGGGTGACCATGGGCCTGTACAGCTACCCGGTGCTGATGGCTGCGGACATCCTGATGTTCAACGCCAACAAGGTGCCGGTCGGCCGTGACCAGATCCAGCACGTGGAAATGGCCCGTGACATCGGCCAGCGCTTCAACCACCTGTTCGGCCAGGGCAACGACTTCTTCGCCCTGCCGGAAGCGGTGATCGAGGAGAGCGTGGCGACCCTGCCAGGCCTGGACGGGCGCAAGATGTCCAAGAGTTACGACAACACCATCCCGCTGTTCACCAGCGCCAAGGACATGAAAGACGCCATTTCGCGCATCGTCACCGACTCGCGGGCACCTGGCGAAGCCAAGGACCCGGACAATTCGCACCTGTTCACCCTGTTCCAGGCGTTCTCGACGCCGTCGCAGTGCGCCGAGTTCCGCGAAGAGCTGCTCCAGGGCCTGGGCTGGGGCGAAGCGAAGCAACGCCTGTTCCAGCTGCTCGACGGCCAGCTGGCCGAGAAGCGCGAGCACTACCACCAGCTGATTTCGCGTCCGGCAGACCTGGAGGACATCCTCCTCGCCGGCGCTGCCAAGGCCCGCAAGATCGCCACGCCGTTCCTCGAGCAGCTGCGTGAGGCCGTGGGCCTGCGCTCGTTCCGCAGTAGCGTGCAGGCCAGCACCGAAGTGAAGAAAAAAGCCGCCAAGAGCGCGCGCTTCGTCAGCTTCCGTGATGAAGACGGCAGCTTCCGCTTCCGCCTGCTGGCCGCCGATGGCGAGCAATTGCTGCTATCGCGCAGCTTCGCCGATGGCAAGAGCGCCGGCGCCGTGAGCAAGCAGCTGCAGCAGGGTGGTGACGCTGAGGTGCGCGTTGACGGTCTGGGCTTCAGCCTGTGGCTGAACGACGAGCATGTTGCCGACGGGCCGCAGTTCGGCAGTGCCGAAGCCCGTGATTCGGCGATCAAAAGCCTGCGTGTAGCGCTTCAGCCGCAACAGGACTGAGGCATATTGCCTGTAGGAGCGGGCTTGCCCGCGATCACCGGCGAAGCCGGTGCCATACAGCGTAAAAGTGCCTTGAATGAGGCATATTGACGCAAGTCGCATTGCCATTAAGCGGGCCTGTCGCTACAGTGACGGCCCGTTTTTTGTTGCCTCGCTAACGAAATCATGACGCCCCTAGAACGATATCAAGCAGATCTGAAACGTCCCGACTTCTTCCATGACGCGGCGCAGGAAACTGCGGTACGTCACCTGCAGCGTCTGTACGACGACCTGGTGCACGCGCAGAACAACAAGCCGGGCGTGTTCGGCAAGCTGTTCGGCAAGAAGGAGCAGACGCCGGTCAAAGGCCTGTACTTCTGGGGTGGGGTAGGGCGTGGCAAGACCTATCTGGTCGACACCTTCTATGAAGCGCTGCCGTTCAAGCAGAAGATGCGTACGCACTTCCACCGCTTCATGAAGCGCGTCCATGAGGAAATGAAAACCCTCAAAGGCGAGAAGAACCCGCTGACCATCATCGCCAAGCGCTTCAGCGAAGAAGCCAAAGTGATCTGCTTCGACGAATTCTTCGTGTCCGACATCACCGATGCCATGATCCTCGGCACCCTGATGGAAGAGCTGTTCAAGAACGGCGTCTCGCTGGTGGCGACCTCCAACATCGTCCCGGACGGCCTGTACAAGGACGGCCTGCAGCGCGCACGCTTCCTGCCGGCCATCGCCATGATCAAGCAGTATACCGACGTGGTGAACGTCGACAGCGGCGTCGACTACCGTCTGCGTCACCTGGAGCAGGCCGAGCTTTACCACTTCCCGCTCGATGACGCGGCGCACCAGAGCATGCGCGCAAGCTTCAAGGCCCTGACGCCGGAATGCACCCAGGCCGTCGAGAACGACGTGCTGATGATCGAAAATCGCCCGATCAATGCCCTGCGCACCTGCGACGACGTTGCCTGGTTCGACTTCCGCGCCCTGTGCGACGGGCCGCGCAGCCAGAACGACTACATCGAACTGGGCAAGATCTTCCATGCCGTATTGCTGAGCAACGTGGAGCAGATGGGCGTCACCACCGACGACATCGCCCGCCGCTTCATCAACATGGTGGACGAATTCTACGATCGCAACGTCAAGCTAATCATCTCGGCCGAGGTCGAGCTGAAGGACCTGTACACCGGCGGGCGCTTGAGCTTCGAATTCCAGCGGACCCTCAGCCGTTTGCTGGAAATGCAGTCACACGAATTCCTGTCGCGCGCGCACAAACCTTAGGACACTGGGGCCGCTTTGCGGCCCTTTCGCGACACAAGGCCGCTCCTACAGAAATTCGCGTTCCCCTGTAGGAGCGGCCTTGTGTCGCGAAAGGGCTGCAAAGCAGCCCCATTGGCCTCAAGCCTCTTGTACGAATTGCTGCCGATACTGGTTTGGCGACAACTCCGTGTGCTGGCGGAACAACCTCGCAAAGAAACTCGCATCGTCATAACCGACCTCATAACTGATGGTCTTGATGCTCTTGCGTGTGCTCGACAGCAATCCCTTGGCTGTCTCGATGCGTAACCGTTGCAGGTAGTGCAGCGGTTTGTCACCGGTCGCCCCTTGAAAACGGCGCATGAAGTTGCGGATGCTCATGCCATGGTTGCGAGCCACATCCTCGAAGCGGAACTTGTCGGCGAAATGCTCCTCCAGCCAGTGCTGGATCTGCAGGATGATCAGGTCCTGATGCAGCTTCTGGCCGCCGAAGCCCATGCGCCCTGGCGTGTAGTTGCGCTGCACTTCGTAGAGGATATCGCGGGCTACGGCACGCGCTACATTGGCGCCGCAGAAACGCTCGATCAGGTAGATGTACAGGTCACAGGCTGATGTGGTGCCGCCGGCGCAGTACAGGTTGTCTGCGTCGGTCAGATGCTTGTCCTGGTTCAGGCGGATCTTCGGGAAGCGCTCGGCGAAACTGTTGAAGAAGCGCCAGTAGGTGGTCGCCTCCTTGCCATCGAGCAGGCCGGATTCGGCCAGCCAGAACACCCCGCTGGCTTCGGCGCAGAGCACGGCGCCACGGGCGTGCTGTTCGCGCAGCCAAGGCAGCACCTGTGGATAACGTTGCAGCAGGTTGTCGAAATCCTCCCAGAAGGCCGGGAGGATGATGACGTCGGCATCGTCGAGGCCGCCATCGACCGGCAATTGCACATTGCTGAAGCTGTCCACCGGCTGGGCATCGGGGCTCACCAGGCGAATCTCGAACATGGGCTGCAAGCCCAGGCCCAGCTGCTTGCTATAGCGCAAGCTGGCGAGGTGGAAGAAATCCTTGGCCTGCATCAGGGTCGAAGCGAACACCTTGTCAATGGCCAGGATGCTGACGCGCCGCAACGACGCGGAGGGTTGGGTAAACATCATTGTCATTGTTCTTATAGGGTAGAGTGGTCAATCACCGGCTGGATCGTCTTATTTTTTGGCGATTGTGTCTACCCCGCCCCCTCAAGGTCTGCACCAAACCCTGTGGGCGCGGGTTTACCCGCGATGAAGCCGATACCGGGTTCAGCTCAAGGCGCCGGGTTCGGCTGCTCCTGATGGATCGCCTCGATCCCCGCGAGCAGTTCATCACTGAGGTTCAGCTGCAGGCTGTCGAGGTTGCTCTGCAGCTGCACCAGGTCGGTTGCGCCGATGATGTTGCTGGTGACGAATGGCTGCCGGGTCACGAACGCCAGGGCCATTTGTGCCGGGTCCAGGCCATGCGCCCGGGCCAGTTGTACATAACGGCTGCAGGCTGCCACGGTCTGCGGGTTGGAGTAGCGGGCGAAGCGGCTGAACAGGGTCAGCCGGCCTTTTTCCGGTCGGGCACCGTTCTCGTACTTGCCCGAGAGCATGCCGAATGCCAGTGGCGAATAGGCCAGCAGGCCGCATTGCTCGCGGATAGCCACCTCCGCCATGCCGACTTCGAAGCTGCGGTTGAGCAGGTTGTAAGGGTTCTGGATCGACACCGCCCGCGACCAGCCGCGGCTATCGGCCAGGTGCAGGAACTTCATGGTGCCCCATGGCGTTTCGTTGGACAGGCCGATGTGCCGGATCTTGCCGGCACGTACCTGTTCGTCGAGCACTTCGAGGGTCTCTTCCAGTGGGGTGAACAGGTCGTTGGCCAAGTGCTGGTAGCCCAGCTTGCCGAAGAAGTTGGTACTGCGCTCCGGCCAGTGCAGCTGGTAGAGGTCGATGCGGTCGGTCTGCAGGCGCTTGAGGCTCTGGTCCAGCGCGGCGACGATGTGCTGGCGGTTGTGCTTGAGCTGGCCGTCGCGGATGTGGCTGATGCCATTGCCGGGCCCGGCGACCTTGCTGGCCAGTACCCAGTCATCGCGATCGCCGTTGGCACGGAACCAGTTGCCAATGATGCGCTCGGTGGCGGCATAGGTTTCCGGGCGTGGCGGCACCGGATACATCTCGGCGGTGTCGATGAAGTTGATGCCGCTGGCCTTGGCTAGGGCAATCTGCTCGAAGGCCTCGTCCTGGGTGTTCTGCTCGCCCCAGGTCATGGTGCCCAGGCACAGGGCGCTGACGTCGAGGTCGGTACGGCCGAGCTTGCGGTATTCCATCGGGAAAACACTCCTTGGCAAAAGAAGCCCATCAAAGCAGGTTGAAATTTTTCGCGCAATCTGGATAATTCTGCACCTCTCCGCGTGGCGGAAGTGATGCACCACCACGCAGGAAGAACCCCGTCGAACATTGGCGTGCCCGACCCGAGCCCCCAAAAGCGTCAGCGTTCGGCTGCGCGCTTGCCCTTGGCAAGCTGTGCACTATCCAGTAAGATTCGCCGTCTATTTTTCGCTGGGCGGCCTCTGAGGCTTTAGAGAATGAAAACTTTTACTGCTAAACCGGAAACAGTAAAGCGCGAGTGGTTCGTAGTCGACGCCGCTGGCCAGACCCTGGGTCGTCTGGCTACCGAAATCGCTAGCCGTCTGCGTGGCAAGCACAAACCAGAATACACCCCTCACGTTGACACCGGCGACTACATCGTCGTCATCAACGCTGAACAGGTTCGTGTGACTGGTGCCAAGTCTTCCGACAAAATGTACTACTCCCACTCCGGTTTCCCAGGCGGTATCAAGGAAATCAACTTCGAGAAGTTGATCGCCAAGGCCCCTGAGCGTGTTATCGAAACCGCGGTCAAAGGCATGCTGCCTAAGAACCCGCTGGGTCGCGACATGTACCGCAAGCTGAAAGTGTACGCGGGTGCTGCTCACCCACACACTGCTCAGCAGCCTCAAGAACTGAAGATCTAACGGGAAAGTTCATTATGTCGGCGACTCAAAATTACGGCACTGGCCGTCGCAAGACCGCAACCGCTCGCGTATTCCTGCGTCCGGGTACTGGTAACATTTCCATCAACAACCGTTCTCTGGACGTGTTCTTCGGTCGCGAAACCGCTCGCATGGTTGTTCGCCAGCCGCTCGAGCTGACCGAAACCGTTGAGAAGTTCGACATCTACGTCACCGTTTCCGGTGGTGGTGTCAGCGGTCAGGCCGGTGCTATCCGTCACGGTATCACCCGCGCTCTGATGGAATACGACGAAACCCTGCGTGGCGCTCTGCGTCGTGCTGGCTACGTCACCCGCGACGCTCGTGAAGTCGAGCGTAAGAAAGTGGGTCTGCGTAAAGCGCGTAAGCGTCCTCAGTACTCCAAGCGTTAATACCGCTTCGGCAGTCGAAGAAAGCCCGGTTCCTTGGAACCGGGCTTTTTTTTGTGCTTGAACTAACCTGTCAGCATGTCGGTGACCACTGGTCGCATAGACGCAGATCAAGCAAAGCGCGGGTTATGGCTCCCTGTGGGGGTAATCACCTTGTCACTGTGTGGATTTGTTTCTTACCATGGCGACCAATTTTTAGTGCCACAGACACAACCTAAGTACAGGTCAGGTCCAACTGGCCAAGCAAGCTGATGGGAGAGGACTGAATGAGCAATGACGGCGTCAACGCAGGCCGGCGCCGCTTCCTCGTAGCCGCGACATCCGTGGTCGGGGCAGCGGGGGCAGTGGGGGCTGCGGTACCGTTCGTGGGGTCATGGTTTCCCAGTGCCAAGGCGAAGGCAGCCGGGGCACCGGTGAAGGTCAATATTGCCAAGGTCGAGCCTGGGCAGCAGATGGTTGCCGAATGGCGTGGCCAGCCGGTATTCATCGTGCGGCGTACCCAGGAGATCCTTGGCAACCTCAAGAAGATCGAAGGCGACCTCTCCGATCCTCAATCGAAAAGCTCGGTGCAGCCGACCTATGTCGACCCCGAAGTCCGCTCGATCAAGCCGGAAATCCTCATTCTCGTCGGCCTCTGCACGCACCTGGGTTGCTCGCCGACCTTTCGCCCGGAAGTTGCGCCCGCAGACCTCGGGCCGAAGTGGGTCGGTGGCTATTTCTGCCCTTGCCACGGCTCCCACTACGACCTGGCCGGTCGTGTCTACAAGGCGCAACCGGCGCCTCTCAACCTGCCAGTACCGCCGCATTCTTATGAGTCGGACGACATTGTCGTCATCGGCGTCGACCAGGAGAAAGCATGATGAGCAAGTTCATGGACTGGATTGACGCGCGCTTCCCCGCCACCAAGATGTGGGAAGACCACCTGAGCAAGTATTACGCGCCCAAGAACTTCAACTTCCTGTATTTCTTCGGCTCGCTGGCACTGCTGGTGCTGGTCAACCAGATCGTCACTGGCGTATGGCTGACCATGAGTTTCACGCCCTCGGCGGAAGAGGCCTTTGCCTCGGTCGAGTACATCATGCGTGACGTCGAGTATGGCTGGATCCTGCGCTATCTGCACTCCACCGGCGCTTCGGCATTCTTCATCGTGGTTTACCTGCACATGTTCCGCGGCCTGCTCTATGGCTCGTACCAGAAGCCTCGTGAGCTGGTGTGGCTGTTCGGCATGCTGATCTACCTGGCGCTGATGGCGGAAGCGTTCATGGGCTACCTGCTGCCTTGGGGGCAGATGTCCTACTGGGGGGCCCAGGTGATCATCTCGCTGTTCGGCGCCATACCGGTGATCGGCGGCGACCTGACCCAGTGGATCCGTGGTGACTACCTGATTTCGGGCATCACCCTGAACCGCTTCTTCGCCTTGCACGTGGTGGCTTTGCCAATCGTGATTCTCGGCCTGGTGGTGCTGCATATCCTGGCCCTCCACGAAGTAGGCTCGAATAACCCCGATGGTGTCGACATCAAGAAGAAAAAGGACGAAAACGGCATTCCGCTCGACGGCATTCCGTTCCACCCGTACTACACGGTGAAAGACATCGTCGGTGTGGTGGTCTTCCTGTTCGTGTTCTGTGCCGTGGTGTTCTTCTTCCCGGAGATGGGCGGTTATTTCCTGGAAAAACCCAACTTCGAGCAGGCTAACGCGTTCAAGACGCCCGAGCATATCGCGCCTGTGTGGTACTTCACGCCGTTCTACGCGATCCTGCGGGCGGTGCCCGACAAGCTCATGGGTGTAATCGCCATGGGTGCTGCAATTGCCGTGCTGTTCGTGCTGCCCTGGCTCGACCGCAGCCCGGTGCGCTCCATGCGCTACAAGGGCTGGATCAGCAAGGTCTTCCTGCTGGTGTTCTGCATCGCCTTCGTCATCCTCGGCATCCTCGGCGTACTGGCGCCTACGCCTGGGCGTACCTTGCTGTCGCAGGTGTGCACGGTGCTGTACTTCGCCTACTTCGTGTTGATGCCGTTCTACACAAGGCTCGAGAAGACCAAACCGGTTCCGGAAAGGGTGACTGGCTGATGAAAAAGTTGATTGCAGTATTTTTGCTGGCAGTGATGCCTGCCTTTTCCTTCGCTGCCGAACACGGCCTGGAGCTGGACAAGGTCGATATCGACCTGACCGACAAAGCGGCCATGCAGGACGGTGCGCGCACCTTCGCCAACTATTGCATGGGTTGCCACAGTGCCAAGTTCCAGCGTTACGAGCGGGTTGCCGATGACCTCGGTATCCCTCACGAGTTGATGCTCGAGAAGCTGGTGTTCACCGGGGCCAAGATTGGCGATCACATGCAGATCGGCATGCAGCCCAGCGACGCCAAGACCTGGTTCGGTGCTGCACCGCCCGACCTTACCCTGGTTGCGCGGGTGCGGGGTACCGACTGGCTGTACACCTACCTGCGCAGCTTCTATGAAGACAAGTCGCGCCCGTACGGGGTCAACAACAAGGTGTTCCCGAACGTCGGCATGCCCAACGTGCTGGTCGGCCTGCAAGGCAACCAGGTGATTGGTTGCAAGCAGGTGCAGATGGTGGTCGATGGCAAGAAGCAATTTGACCCATTGACGGGTAGCCCGCTCACCCATGAAGCCTGTGACCAGCTGACCATTACGCCGAATTCCGGTACCCTGAACACCGAGCAGTTCGACGAGAAGGTCAAGAACCTGGTGACCTTCCTGGCCTATTCGGCCAACCCGGTCAAACTGGAAAGCCAGCGCATCGGTACCTACGTGTTGCTGTACCTGGCTTTCTTCTTCGTATTTGCCTACTTGCTCAAGCGCGAATACTGGAAGGACGTGCACTGATCACGCAGTAATTTCTGGTAGTTGAACGCGCCCGCGGGGGGCTGGCAAATTTGCCAGGCCCCCGCGGGCGCGTTTTCATTTAGAGTTTACAAGCATCCCCTGCGAGGAGGCGCTACATGGGCGCAACCAACCGGTTAGCCTGTTATTCCGACCCTGCTGACCATTATTCTCATCGGGTACGCCTCGTGCTCGCCGAGAAGGGCATCAACGTGCAGGTGATCGACGTCGACCCTGCGCGTCTGCCAGCCAGGCTGGCAGAGGTGAACCCTTACGGCAGCGTACCGACCCTGGTCGATCGTGACCTGGCGTTGTATGAGTCTACCGTGGTGATGGAATACCTCGAGGAGCGTTACCCGCATCCGCCGTTGATGCCGGTCTACCCGGTGGCGCGTGGTAATAGCCGTCTGCTGATGCACCGCATCCAGCGTGACTGGTGCGCCCTGGCGGATACCATTCTCGACCCGCGCAGCGCTGAGGCCGCCCGTGTCGAGGCGCGCAAGGCGCTGCGCGAAAGCCTGACCGGCGTCTCGCCGCTGTTCGGCGAGTTTGCTTGCTTCATGAGTGAGGAGCAAAGTCTGGTCGACTGTTGTCTATTGCCCATACTGTGGCGTTTGCCGGTTATGGGTATCGAGTTGCCGCGGCAGGCCAAGCCGCTGCTGGATTACATGGAGCGGCAGTTCGCCCGCGAGCCTTTCCAGGCGAGCCTGTCCTCTGTTGAACGTGAAATGCGCAAGCTTTAAGGAGCCGTTGATGAACTCCAGTCGCCCCTACCTGGTTCGAGCACTGTACGAATGGATCGTCGACAACGATTGCACCCCCCATATGCTGGTCAATGCCGAATTCCCGGCTGTCCAGGTGCCACAAGGTTTTGCCAGTGATGGCCAGATTGTCCTGAACATTTCGCCAAGTGCCGTGCGCAACCTGCACATGGATAACGACGCGGTAAGCTTCGAGGGGCGCTTCAGTGGCGTTGCCCACTCGTTGTTCGTGCCAGCAGGTGCCATCCTGGGGATCTATGCTCGCGAGAATGGCCAAGGCATGGTCTTCGAGCTGGAGCCACCGCTGATGGATAGCGATGAACTGGAAGACGATGCTGTCGAACCGGATGACGATGGCCCGCCGGAAGGGGGTGGCCAGCCTCCACGTCCAAGTGGGCGACCCAGCCTGAAGGTGGTCAAGTAATAAAAAAGGCGATCCGCATGGATCGCCTTTTTTTTGCCAAGCTGAGCTTACAGGTCGCTGATGGTGCGAACCTGGTCCCGATTGATGCGGGTGCGCTTGCCGTCGAGCTGCTGGAATTCGTAGAAGCCCGAGTCCTTGTCGAAGTGCGGGGCGTCGACAGCCTGGATTTCGCGGCCGTCGTTGAGGGTGATCAGGCTTGGGGTCGAGCAGCCAGCCAGGGTGGCGAAGGTGCCGAGCAGCAGGGCGGGCAGCAGAAGCTTTTTCATGCGGTATTTCCTGGAAATTGAACGGGTGGGGCAAGTTGCCGCCGATGCCAGCCGGTAGCGGGCAGCGGGCAGCGGCGGCAACTGAATCAGTCGATGTACTCGAACAGCTTGACGATCTTCTGCACGCCAGAGACACCTTGAACCACGGCGGTGGCGGAGTTGGCCTCTTGCTGGGTCACCAGGCCCAGCAGGTAGACGATGCCGTTCTCGGTGATGACCTTGATGCGCGAGCTGGGCACGGCATTGTCGGTGAGCATCTGGGCCTTGATCTTGGTGGTCAGCCAGGCATCGTTGTTGCGCGCCAGGATCGACGAGGGCTGCATCACCTGCAGTTCGTTGTGTACCTTCTTCACTCGCTGGACCTGGCTGGCCGTCTGTTCGGCCAGGCTCTTGAGGTCGGCACGCGGGGTTTGCCCGGCGAGCAGGACGATACCGTTGTAGCTGCTGACGACGATGTGCGAGCTCTTGTCCAGGTCAGGGCTGGCCTTGGCAATGTTCACCGAAGCCTTGGTTTCGATCAGCGAGTCGTCGATCTTGCTGCCGATGGTGCGGGTGCCGCGATCATCCTCGATCGGCGAGTTGCGGGTCGAGGTCAGTACCGAGCTGCAGCCGGTGACGCTCAGGCACAGGGTAAGGGCCATCAGGCCGAGGCGCATGGGGGTCATTCTTCACTCCCGAACAGTTGGCTGTCGATCAGATCGCACAGGCAGTGGATCGCCAGCAGGTGGACTTCCTGGATACGTGCGGTGACCATCGACGGTACGCGGATTTCCACGTCTTCCGGCAGCAGCAGCGATGCCATGCCGCCGCCGTCACGTCCGGTCAATGCTACGACAATCATTTCGCGATCATGTGCGGCCTGGATCGCTTGAATCACGTTGGCAGAGTTGCCGCTGGTCGAAATCGCCAGCAGTACGTCGCCGGGCTGGCCCAAGGCGCGAATCTGCTTGGAGAAGATTTCGTTGTAGCTGTAGTCGTTGGCGATCGAAGTCAGCGTCGAGCTGTCGGTGGTCAGGGCGATGGCCGGCAGGCTCGGGCGCTCACGCTCGAAACGGTTGAGCAGCTCCGAAGAGAAGTGCTGGGCATCGCCGGCTGAGCCGCCATTGCCGCAGGCGAGCATCTTGCCTTCGTTGAGCAGCGCATTGACCATGACCAGGCTAGCCTGCTCGATGTGCGGTGCCAGGATGTCCATTGCCTGTTGCTTGGTGTCGATGCTGGCCTGGAACAGCCGGCGAATTCGGGATTGCATGTCCATCGGGTGACCTTAAGTGGGGCGGTGGCCTTTGCTACGCGCAACAAGGACCAGCCCGCGAAACATAGAGCAAAAAAATCGGAGTGGGTTCAGCATTCGAAGGCGTTTTTCAGCCATTGAAGTGGCCGGCCTGCATGGTGACTGCCCTGCAGGGCGACAACGTCGAAGCGGCAGGGGTGATTGGCCCAGCGGGACTCCTTCTGCAGGAACAGTGTGGCGGCAAGCACCAGTCGTTTCTGCTTGCGCCCGTCAATGCTGCCGAGGGCGCCACCGAAGTCCGCGTGCAACCGGTAGCGGACTTCGACGAATACTACTGTATCGGCGTCGAGCATGACCAGATCAAGCTCGCCGCCTTTGCATCGCCAATTGCGCGTCAGCAGTTGCAGGCCTTGCCCTTGAAGGTACTCAAGGGCTTGGTTTTCTGCTGCCTGGCCGGCGCTGCTTGGCGATGCTGCGGGCATCAGCGCGAGGTATCTGGCAGGCGCTTGACCTGGCCACCAGCAAACTCGGCCCATGGCAACTGGCGCTCGACGCGCTGGCTGGCGTTGATGCTCAGGCTGCCGGACAGGCCTTGCACGCGGTTGTCTGGCAGTGCCTTGAGCTGGCCCAGGCGCGGCGCCAGGCTGTAAGCGTCGACACCCATCGCATACAGGCGGCCGAGGCTGCCGGCAGCCTGTGGCCACTGCTGTACCACCTGCTGGCGCAGGCTGTTGCTGGTGTCGAGCAGCCATGGGGTTTCGCAGAAGCGAATGCCGTTCATGTCGTTGTACTGGTTGACGTCACCGCTGGCGCTGTACAGGTTCGAGGTGGCGTAGACCGGTACGTCCCCGGCGTACTGGAAGTTCAGCGTCGGTTTGATCTGCTGCGCCTGCTGCGGGGTCGAGGCGAGGAAGATGAAGTCGATGTCCTGGCGGCGCGACGGTTGTGCCGCGATAGTACCGCCCACGGTGCTCTGCAGGCTCTGGGCGCGGCCTTCGCTCTGGCGCAGCTGGAACAGGTTGGCGATCTGCTGGGCGAGGGCGACCGGCTGGGCGATGCGCTCGGCGGCGATGATGGTGCCACCATTGCCTTCCCAGTCCTGGCGGAAGGCGGCCAGTACGCGGTCACCCCACTCACCGCTCGGTACCAGGGCAACGGCGCGGACCATGCCATCAGCACGGGCGCGGCGCGCCACTTCACGGGCTTCGTCCTCGGCGGCGAGGCCGAACTGGAACAGCTGCGGTGGTGCTTTCTGGCCGGCGTCGGCGTAGTTCAGGGCGAGGGTGGTGATGGGCAGTTGGCTGTTGCCAGCGAGTTGCTTGACCAGCGGCTTTTCAAGCGGGCCGACCACCAGTTGCACGCCATCGGCCTGGGCCTGGCGATAGAAGGCATCGAGCGAGCCGATGCGTGAGCTGTCGTAGACCTGCACGGCAGGCGCTTGCCCGCCCGCTTGCTGGGCCTGGAAGTGGGCGGCCATGAAGCCGTCACGCAGGGCTCGGGCAACGCCGGCCAGCGGGCCTTCCTGGGGCAGCAGCAGGGCGATCTTGGTCAGCGGCTGGCTGGCCAGTTCCTTGAGCTTGGTCAGCGCCGTTGGCAGCTGCTTGGCGGCTGGGTGATCAGGGTGCTGTTTGCGCCAGGCTTCGATGGCAGCCTGCTGCTGCTCCAGGGTACCGGCGCTTTTCACTGCCAGCGCCAGGCTGGCCCAGCCGGCCAGGATTTCGTTGTTGGCTGGCTGTTGCAGCTGCTCGGCCGGCAGCGAGGCGACCAGGGCCCAGATCGCGTCATGGTTCGCGCTGGCGGCCTGGCCACTGAGCAGCGGGCTCAGCAGCACGCGTTGCTGGGCGGCGGCCATGGCCTGGCCATCGGCTTCGAGGGCGGCGGCATGGACGCTGTAGGTGCGCACCTGCTGTTGCTCCGGCAGCTCTGCAATGTGTTGCAGGCTCGGATGGGACAGCGCGGTCAGGGCCGCCTTGGGCTGGTTGCGGCTCATGGCGAGTTCCGCGCCGAGGGTGGCGGCGAAAATCTGCTGGGCTGGCTTGAGCGTGTCCATCGGCACCTGTTCGAGGATGCGTGCCGCGCGTGGGAAGTCCTTCTGCTTGTAAGCCAGGTCGGCTGCGCTCAGGCGCAGCAGGGCAGCGTCTTCCGCGGACTTGCTGGTGGCGGCCTTCTCGAGCAGTTGCTCGATGCTGGCATCCGGGGTGCGTGGCAGTTCGCCCAGGCTGGATGAGGGCGAGCTGGCGCAGGCTGCCAGCAGGGCAGCGAGGCAGAGGGCTGTGAACAGCCGCAGGCAAGCGATCATGTAAAGGTCCTGTTACTCGATCAAGTTGGCCGGCAATTGTACCCAAGCAGCAGCCGGGGCGCGATCTGCCGTTAGCGGAACCTTCACTATAGGTGGCGTGCGCAGGAGGGCCGAAGAAGTTCTTTGCGCCCTGTTACCGGTGCTCGGGCTACAATGACGCCTTTGATCCGAAAGGCAGGGTGTGTGCAGTGACTGATGTGGCCGGGACTTCGAAATCCACCATGGGGACGCTTTATGTGGTCGCGACGCCCATTGGCAACCTTGATGACATGAGCGCCAGGGCGCTCAAGGTGCTGGCCGATGTCGCCCTGATCGCTGCCGAGGACACCCGGCATTCGATCCGCCTGCTGCAGCACTTCGGCATCGACACGCCGTTGGCGGCCTGCCATGAACACAACGAGCGCGACGAGGGTAGCCGCTTCATTGGCAAGTTGCTGGCCGGTGAAGATGTGGCGCTGGTATCCGATGCCGGTACGCCACTGATTTCCGATCCGGGTTACCACTTGGTGCGTCAGGCCCGTGCCGCCGGTGTCAGCGTGGTGCCCGTGCCTGGCGCCTGCGCCCTGATTGCCGCGCTGTCGGCAGCCGGCCTGCCATCCGACCGCTTCATCTTCGAAGGCTTCCTGCCCGCCAAGGCCGCGGGTCGTCGTGCGCGTCTGGAGCAGGTCAAGGAGGAGCCTCGCACGCTTATTTTCTACGAGGCGCCACACCGCATTCTGGAGTGCCTCGAGGACATGGAGCTGGTGTTCGGTGCCGAACGTCCGGCGCTGCTGGCCCGTGAGCTGACCAAGACCTTCGAGACCCTCAAGGGGCTGCCGTTGGCTGAGCTGCGTGCGTTCGTCGCCGGCGACAGCAATCAGCAACGGGGCGAGTGCGTGGTGCTGGTGGGTGGCTGGAGTGCGCCTGAGGGCGAAGATGCAATCAGCGCCGAGGCCCGGCGCGTGCTGGACCTGTTGCTGGCCGAGTTGCCGCTGAAAAGGGCGGCGGCATTGGCGGCGGAAATTACTGGTGTGCGCAAGAACCTGCTGTATCAGGTGGCCCTGGAAAAGCAGAAAGCGCAGTAGTGGCAATCAGGCATAGTTGACGGTATCGCTTGTTCTTGCGCGCGCGTGCCGTTAACCTTGTCGGCGGAGAGTCGATCGGACAGTCGCTGCCGTCTTTTGTTCCGCAAAAGATGGGGGAGGAAAGTCCGGGCTCCATAGGGCAGAGTGCCAGGTAACGCCTGGGAGGCGCGAGCCTACGGAAAGTGCCACAGAAAATAACCGCCTAAGCACTTCGGTGCCGGTAAGGGTGAAAAGGTGCGGTAAGAGCGCACCGCACGGCTGGCAACAGTGCGTGGCTAGGTAAACCCCACTCGGAGCAAGACCAAATAGGGTTCCATCAGGCGTGGCCCGCGTCGGAACCGGGTAGGTTGCTAGAGGCGTCCAGTGATGGCCGTCGTAGAGGAATGACTGTCCTCGACAAAACCCGGCTTACAGATCGACTCTCCACCTTTTCCTGTCCTGCTTGAATCGATAGCAGATAGCTCCTGGTAATACCAAAAAGATCTTACTCTTAATAATTCACTTTAACTTCGAACGACATTTGTTTGAGTCGGTTTGATTTTTCTCGCGTTTTTCCCCTCCTGGCAGTCTTTCCTCGTTCCTTTGTTGCGCTAAATCTCGGTCCTGTAAGGGATTTCCTTATGAACGTGCCTTGACGGTGCAGCGGACGGATTCCTATAGTGTGCGCAAGTGGCAGAAAGTGGGATGAAGTGGGTTTTCTGACACAAAAAAGCTAACATTGTGGGGAATCGCAGCCGTGTTCCGCGGAGCCAACGCCGTCAGCCTCGATGCCAAGGGCCGTCTCGCCATGCCGAGCCGGTACCGTGACGAGCTCGATTCGCGTTGCAATGGTCAGCTGATCGTGACCATCGACGCCGTAGACCCCTGCTTGTGTGTTTATCCCCTCGATGAGTGGGAACAGATTGAAGCCAAGTTGCGTGCCTTGCCGTCGTTGCGTGAGGAAAACCGCCGCCTGCAGCGTTTGCTGATCGGCAATGCGGTTGACCTGGAGCTCGATGGCAGTGGGCGTTTCCTGGTGCCGCCCCGCCTGCGTGAGTACGCCAAGCTGGACAAAAAGGCGATGTTGGTGGGGCAGCTGAACAAATTCCAGCTGTGGGACGAGGATGCCTGGAACGCGGTTTCGGCAGCCGACCTTGCAGCTATCCAACAACCGGGTGCCATGCCCGACGATTTGCGTGACCTGATCCTGTGACCATAGATAGCGGCTTCAACCACATCACCGTCCTGCTCGACGAAGCTGTCGAGGCATTGGCCCTGCGCGCCGACGGTTGCTATCTGGACGGCACCTTCGGGCGTGGTGGCCATAGCCGCCTGATCCTCAGCAAGCTCGGGCCGCAAGGGCGGCTTCTGGGCTTCGACAAAGATCCTCAAGCGATTGCCACCGGGCAAGCGCTGGCGGCCGAAGACGGCCGCTTTGTCATTGTGCAGCGCAGCTTTGCCGAGCTTGGTTCGGAAGTCGCCGAGCGTGGTCTGCACGGCAAGATCAGCGGCATCCTGCTTGATCTGGGCGTGTCTTCACCGCAGCTGGATGACCCTGAGCGCGGCTTCAGCTTTCTCAATGACGGCCCGCTGGACATGCGCATGAACCCGCATCAGGGCATCAGTGCCGCCGAGTTCATTGCTACCGCACCTGTCGAAGAAATTGCCCGCGTGTTCAAGGAATACGGCGAAGAGCGTTTTGCCGGGCGCATGGCGCGTGCCGTGGTCGAGCGCCGCGAAAAGCAACCGTTCACCCGCACCGCTGACCTGGCTGAAGTGCTCAAGGTTGCAAACCCGGCCTGGGAAAAGGGCAAGAACCCGGCGACCCGGGCGTTCCAGGGCCTGCGCATCCACGTCAACAACGAACTGGGTGACCTGGAGGCTGGCCTCGAAGCAGCGCTCGATGCCCTGGAAGTGGGCGGCCGCCTGGCGGTCATCAGCTTCCATTCACTGGAAGACCGCATCGTCAAACTGTTCATGCGCAAGCTGGTCAAGGGCGAGGCCGACAATCTGCCGCGCAATCTGCCGGTACAGCACAAGGTCTTCGAGCCGAAGATCAAGCTGATCGGCAAGGCCCAGTTTGCCTCTGAGGCCGAACTCAAGGCCAACCCACGGTCGCGCAGCGCCGTGATGCGGGTTGCGGAGAAGCTTCGGTGAGCCGGCTTTTCGCCAAACCTCTGCCAGGCGGAAGCTTCCTGATGCTTCTGCTGTTTATCGGTGTGCTGGTTTCGGCCATCGCCGTGTCTTACAGCGCCCACTGGAATCGCCAGTTGCTCAACACCCTGTACGGCGAATTGAATGAGCGCGACAAGGCTCAGGCCGAGTGGGGCAGGCTGATTCTTGAACAAAGCACCTGGACCGCCTCCAGCCGTATCGAGAGCCTGGCCTCCGAGCAACTGAAAATGCGTGTGCCTGCGGCTGACGAAGTACGGATGGTGGCGCCATGATGAAGCTCGAAGGCGCACTCTACCCCTGGCGCTTCCGGGTCGTGATCGGCTTGCTCGCGCTGATGGTGGGCGCCATCTGCTGGCGCATCATCGACCTGCAGGTGGTCGACCGTGACTTCCTCAAGGGACAGGGCGACGCCCGCAGTCTGCGTCATATTCCGATTCCTGCGCACCGTGGCCTGATCACCGACCGCAACGGCGAGCCGCTGGCGGTCAGTACCCCGGTCACCACCCTCTGGGCCAACCCCAAGGAAATGCAGGCGGCCAAGGATCGCTGGCCACAGCTGGCCGCGGCGCTTGGGCAGAACGCCCAGCAGCTGACCGAGCGCCTGACCCAGCAGGCCAACAAAGAGTTCATCTATCTGGTCCGCGGCCTGACCCCGGAGCAGGGCCAGCACGTGCTCGACCTGAAGGTACCGGGCGTGTATGGCCTGGAAGAATTCCGCCGTTTCTATCCGGCCGGTGACGTGACCGCCCACATGGTTGGCTTCACCGACCTCGACGACCACGGCCGCGAAGGTGTGGAGCTGGCCTACGATGAATGGCTGGCCGGCGTGCCCGGCAAGCGGCAAGTGATCAAGGACCGGCGTGGTCGCCTGATCAAGGACATCCAGGTCACCAAGAACGCCAAGGCCGGCAAGACCTTGGCGTTGTCGATCGACCTGCGCCTGCAGTACCTGGCCACCCGCGAACTGCGCAACGCCATCGCCGAACAGGACGCCAAGGCCGGCAGCCTGGTGATCATGGACGTCAAGACCGGCGAGGTCCTGGCCATGGTCAACCAGCCGACCTACAACCCGAACAACCGCCGTAGCATGTTCCCGGCTGCCATGCGTAACCGGGCGATCATCGACGTGTTCGAGCCAGGCTCGACGGTCAAGCCGATCTCGATGAGCGCGGCGCTGCAGAGCGGCCGCTGGAAGCCGACCGACAAGGTCGAAGTGTATCCGGGCAGCCTGCAGATCGGCCGTTACACCATCAAGGACGTGTCCAAGAGCGAGGGGCCGATCCTCGACCTGACCGGCATCCTAATCAACTCTTCCAACGTCGGCATGAGCAAGATCGCCTTCGATATCGGCGGCGAGGCTATCTACCGGGTCATGTCCCAAGTGGGCCTTGGCCAGTACACCGGCCTCGGCTTCCCGGGCGAACGCGTCGGCAACCTGCCTAACCACCGCGAGTGGCGCAAGGCTGAAACCGCGACACTGTCCTACGGCTACGGTGTGTCGGTGACCGCCCTGCAGCTGGTGCATGCCTACGCCGCGCTGGCCAACGACGGCAAGATGGTGCCGCTGTCGATCCTCAAGGTGGACAAGGCGCCCGAAGCGGTGCAGGCCATTCCGAAGGAAACCGCCGAAACCGTCCAAGGCATGCTGCAGCAGGTGATCGAAGCGCCGCGCGGCGTGTTCCGTGCCCAGGTGCCGTTCTACCACGTGGCCGGCAAGTCCGGTACTGCACGTAAGGCCACCGTCGGCTCCAAGGGTTACACCGAAAACGCCTACCGCTCGCTGTTCGCCGGTTTCGGCCCGATGAGCGACCCGCGCTATGCCATCGTCGTGGTCATCGACGAACCGGGCAAAGGTGGTTATTTCGGTGGCCTGGTATCGGCCCCCGTATTCAGCAAGGTCATGTCGGGCACCCTGCGCCTGATGAACGTGCCGCCAGACAACCTGCCGCCGCCAAGCGATCCACAGCAGGCCAGCGCAGCACCCGCCAAGGGAGGGCGTGGATGATGACAATGCCTTTGAGCAAGCTTTTCGCCCACGCCAGCCGCGATCCGCTGATCCGTGAATTGACCCTGGACAGCCGTCAGGTGCGCCAGGGTGATCTGTTCCTGGCCGTGCCAGGTGCCAAGGTTGATGGCCGTGAGCACATTGCCGATGCCCTGTCCCGTGGCGCTGCGGCTGTGGCCTATGAAGAGCAGGGCGTCAACGTGCTGCCGCTTACCGACGTGCCGTTGATTCCGGTGAAAGGCCTGATCGGCCAGTTGTCGCAGATTGCCGGGCGCTTCTACGGCGAGCCGAGCCGCCAGCTGAACCTGGTGGGCGTCACTGGCACCAACGGCAAGACCAGCGTCACTCAGCTGGTGGCCCAGGCGCTCGATGCGTTGGGTCAGCGCTGCGGCCTGATCGGCACCTTGGGCACCGGCTTTTATGGCGAGCTGCAGAGCGGCCGCCTGACCACGCCCGACCCGATCGCCGTGCAGTCGACCCTGAACGACCTCAAGAAAGGCGGCGCCAAAGCCGTGGCCATGGAGGTGTCCTCCCACGCCCTGGAGCAGGGCCGGGTCGCCGCGCTGGAATTCGACATCGCGGTCATGACCAACCTGTCACGCGACCATCTTGACTACCACGGCAGCATGGAGGCCTACGAGGCCGCCAAGGCCAAGCTGTTCGCCTGGCCGAGCCTGCGTTGCCAGGTGGTCAACCTGGATGATGATTTCGGTCGCCGCCTGGCCGAAGACTTCGCCCGCCGCCCGAGCGTGGACCATATCGAGACCCGGTTGCTCAGCTACAGCCTGGAAAACCCGGACGCTTCGCTGTTCTGCCGCGAAGCGCATTTCGACGACGATGGTGTGCGCGCCATCATCGTCACCGCGCAGGGCGAACGCACCCTGCGCAGCCAGCTGCTTGGCCGCTTCAACCTGAGCAACATGCTTGCCGCTGTGGCCACGCTGCTGGCACTGGACTACTCGCTGGATGAGGTTCTCAAGGTCACCCCGCACCTGCAAGGGCCGGTCGGCCGCATGCAGCGCCTGGGGGGCGGTGACAAGCCGCTGGTAGTGGTCGATTACGCCCATACGCCCGATGCGCTGGAAAAAGTCCTCGAAGCCCTGCGTCCGCATGCTCACGGCAAACTGCTGTGCCTGTTCGGCTGCGGCGGCGACCGTGATCGCGGCAAGCGCCCGCTGATGGCCGAAGTGGCCGAGCGCCTGGCCGACCGCGTACTGGTCACCGACGACAACCCGCGTACCGAAGACCCGCTGCGCATCTTCGACGACATTCGACCTGGTTTCGCCAAGCCTGCGGGCGTCGAGTTCGTCGCTGGCCGTGGCGCAGCCATTGCCCATCTGATCGCCACCGCTGGCGCCGATGACGTGATCGTGCTGGCCGGCAAGGGGCATGAGGATTACCAGGAGATCAATGGCGAGCGCCATGCGTTCTCCGACCTGATCGAAGCCGACAAGGCACTTGCAGCCTGGGAGGCTCCGCATGCTTAAGCCCATGACCCTCAGCCAGCTGACCGGCGCCTTGAACGCGCGCCTGGTCAACGCCGACGCCAGCTTCACCGGGGTCAGCATCGACAGCCGTAGCGTCGCTGCCGGCCAGCTGTTCGTTGCCCTGACCGGGCCGCGCTTCGATGGCCATGACTACCTTGCCGACGTGCAAGCCAAGGGCGCCGTCGCTGCGCTGGTCGAGCGCGAAATTGTCAATGTCGATCTGCCGCAGCTGGTGGTCGCCGACTGCCGTATCGCACTCGGCCAGCTTGGTGCGCTGAACCGCGCTGCCTTCGACAAGCCAGTGGTCGCCATCACCGGTTCGAGCGGCAAGACCACAGTCAAAGAGATGCTGGCCAGCATCCTGCGCACCCGTGGCCTGGTGCATGCCACCCGCGGCAACCTGAACAACGACCTCGGTGCTCCGTTGACGCTGCTGGAAATCTCTCCGGAGCACAGCGCCGCCGTGATCGAACTGGGTGCTTCGCGCATCGGCGAGATCCGCTATACCGTCGGCCTGACCCAGCCGCAGGTGGTGATCATCAACAACGCCGGCACTGCTCATGTCGGTGAATTCGGCGGCCCGGACAAGATCGTCGAAGCCAAGGGCGAGATTCTCGAAGGCCTCGGCGAGGGCGGCACCGCCATCCTCAACCTGGCCGACAAGGCGTTCGACATCTGGCGCAAGCGCGCTGGCAGCCATCGTATCTTCAGCTTCGCCCTGGACAACCCGCAGGCCGACTTCCATGCCAGCAACATCGGCCGTGATGCCCGTGGCTGCCCGTCTTTTACCCTGCATGGCCCTGATGGCAGTGTGCCGGTTCAGCTGAACCTGCTGGGTACCCATAATGTCAGCAACGCCCTGGCTGCTGCCGCCGCTGCCCATGCCGTTGGTCTGAGCCTCAGCGGTATCGCCGCGGGCCTCAACGCAGTGCAGCCGGTCAAGGGCCGCACCGTGGCGCAAATCGCCCCCAACGGTGTGCGCGTAATCGACGACAGCTACAACGCAAATCCCACCTCCATGTGCGCGGCCATTGATATACTCCGCGCCTTTTCCGGGCGCACCGTTCTGGTGCTGGGGGATATAGGTGAACTTGGCCAGTGGGCGGAAGAAGGCCACCGTCAGGTGGGCGAGTACGCGCACGGCAAGGTCGATGCCCTTTATGCGGTGGGTTCCAACATGATTCATGCGGTCAAGGCGTTCGGCGCCCATGGCCGCCATTTCGCAACGCAAGCTGAGTTGATCGACGCTGTTCGCGCCGAAACTGCCAGCGAAACCACTATTTTGATCAAGGGCTCGCGCAGCGCTGCGATGGAAAACGTCGTGGCCGCACTGTGCGGTGCCAGCGGGGAGAAACATTAATGCTGCTGCTGTTGGCCGAGTATCTGCAACAGTTCCACAAAGGCTTCGCGGTCTTCCAGTACCTGTCCCTGCGCGGGATTCTTGGCGTACTGACCGCGTTGTCGCTGGCACTGTGGCTGGGGCCGTGGATGATCCGTACCCTGCAGATTCGCCAGATCGGTCAGGCCGTGCGTAACGACGGCCCACAATCGCACCTGTCCAAGTCTGGCACCCCGACCATGGGCGGCGCACTGATCCTGTCGGCCATCGGGGTCAGCACCCTGCTGTGGGCCGACCTGTCCAACCGTTATGTCTGGACCGTGCTGATCGTCACCTTGCTGTTTGGTGCCATCGGCTGGGTCGACGATTACCGCAAGGTGATCGAGAAGAACTCGCGTGGCCTGCCGAGCCGCTGGAAGTATTTCTGGCAATCGGTGTTCGGCCTGGGCGCTGCGGTGTTCCTGTACATGACCGCCCCGACCACTGTCGAGACCACGCTGATCGTGCCGTTCCTCAAGGATGTCACCATCCCGCTGGGTATCGGCTTTGTCGTATTGACCTATTTCGTCATCGTCGGCTCCAGCAACGCGGTCAACCTGACCGACGGCCTCGATGGCCTGGCGATCATGCCGACCGTGATGGTGGGTGGTGCGCTGGGCATCTTCTGCTACCTGTCGGGTAACGTGAAGTTCGCCGAATACCTGCTGATCCCCTACGTGCCGGGCTCGGGCGAACTGATCGTGTTCTGCGGGGCGTTGATCGGTGCCGGCCTGGGCTTCCTGTGGTTCAACACCTATCCGGCCCAGGTGTTCATGGGCGACGTCGGCGCGCTGGCGCTGGGCGCCGCGCTGGGCACCATCGCCGTGATTGTGCGCCAGGAAATCGTGCTGTTCATCATGGGCGGCATCTTCGTGATGGAAACCCTGTCGGTGGTGATCCAGGTCGCCTCGTTCAAGCTCACCGGCAAGCGCGTGTTCCGCATGGCGCCGATTCACCACCACTTTGAACTCAAAGGCTGGCCTGAGCCACGCGTGATCGTCCGTTTCTGGATCATTACCGTGATTCTGGTGCTGATTGGCCTGGCAACCCTGAAACTGAGGTAGAAAAGCGTGTCACTGATCGCTTCCGACCAATTCCGCATCGTTGTCGGCCTCGGCAAGAGCGGCATGTCCCTGGTTCGCTTCCTGGCGAACCGGGGCATTGCCTTTGCGGTCGCCGACACCCGCGAGCAACCGCCGGAACTGGAAACCCTGCGTCGTGATTACCCGCAGGTGGAAGTGCGCTGTGGTGAGCTGGACGTGGACTTCCTGTGCCGCGCCAACGAACTGTACGTGAGCCCGGGCCTGGCGCTGGCCACCCCGGCGCTGCAGCAGGCGGCAGCACGTGGCGTGCAGCTGTCCGGAGACATCGAACTGTTTGCCCGCCATGCCAAGGCGCCGATCGTGGCGATCAGCGGTTCCAACGCGAAAAGCACGGTCACTACCCTGGTCGGCGAGATGGCCGCCAAGGCCGGCAAGCGCGTGGCGGTGGGGGGTAACCTGGGCACCCCGGCGCTGGACCTGCTGAGCGACGATGTCGAGTTGTACGTGCTGGAACTGTCGAGCTTCCAGCTGGAAACCACCGACCAGCTCAACGCCGAAGTAGCCACCGTGCTCAACATCAGCGAAGACCACATGGACCGCTACAGCGGCCTGCCGGCCTATCACCTGGCCAAGCACCGGATCTTCCGTGGTGCCCGTCAGGTCGTGGTCAACCGCCAGGATGCCCTGAGCCGGCCGCTGCCGGTGGAAGGCCGTCCATGCTTCACCTTCGGCCTCAACCAGCCAGACTTCAAGGCCTTTGGCCTGCGTGAGGTCGACGGCGAGAAATACCTGGCGTACGAATTCCAGGCGCTGATGCCGGTGCGTGAGCTGAAGATCCGTGGCGCCCACAACCAGAGCAATGCCCTGGCGGCCCTGGCCCTCGGCCATGCCGCCGGCCTGCCGTTCGCGCCGATGCTCGAAGCGCTGCGTGAATTCAAGGGCCTGGCTCATCGTTGCCAGTGGATCCGGGAGCGCAACGGCGTCAACTGGTACGACGATTCCAAGGCCACCAATGTCGGTGCTGCCCTGGCGGCGATCGAAGGCTTGGGCGCGGACATCGACGGCCAGCTGGTGCTGATCGCCGGTGGCGACGGCAAGGGCGCCGATTTCGCCGCCTTGCGCGAGCCGGTCAAACGCTTCTGCCGCGCTGTGGTGCTGCTTGGCCGTGATGCCGAACGCCTGGCCGATACCCTGGGCGATGGCGTGCCGCTGGTGCGAGTGAAGACCTTGGATGAGGCTGTGCAGCAGTGCGCCGAGCTGGCCCAGCCAGGCGACGCAGTGCTGCTGTCGCCGGCCTGCGCGAGCCTCGACATGTTCAAGAACTTTGAAGAACGCGGGCGCCTGTTCGCCCAGGCGGCGGGAGGGCTGGCATGATCTTCGGCGTCCTCAAGCCGTACCCTTCGCCGCTGATCAGCGGCCGCGGCGTCGACCTCGACTTTGCCATGCTGGCCGGTTGCCTGGCGCTGCTGGGGCTGGGCCTGGTGATGATCACCTCGGCGTCATCGGAAGTTGCCGCCGTGCAATCGGGCAACCCGCTGTATCACATGTTCCGCCACCTGGTGTACGTGTTGCTCGGCCTGGCCGCTTGTGGCGCGACGATGATGGTGCCGATCGCCACCTGGCAGCGCATGGGCTTCATGATGCTGATCGGCGCCTTCGGCCTGCTGGTGCTGGTGCTGGTGCCGGGGATCGGCCGTGAAGTGAACGGTTCGATGCGCTGGATCGGCTTCAGCTTCTTCAACGTCCAGCCTTCGGAAATCGCCAAGGTCTTCGTGGTCATCTACCTGGCCGGCTATCTGGTGCGCCGTCAGACCGAGGTGCGCGAAACCTGGATGGGCTTCTTCAAGCCGTTCATCGTGCTGCTGCCAATGGCTGCGCTGCTGCTGATGGAGCCGGACTTCGGTGCCACCGTGGTGATGATGGGGGCTGCTGCGGCGATGCTGTTCCTCGGCGGGGTAGGCCTGTTCCGCTTCAGCCTGATGGTGGTGCTGGCGGTGGCTGCAGTGTTCATTCTGGTACAGGCGCAGCCGTACCGGATGGCGCGTCTGATCACCTTCACCGACCCCTGGTCCGACCAGTTCGGCTCCGGCTACCAGCTGACCCAGGCGCTGATCGCCTTCGGTCGTGGCGAATGGCTGGGCGTCGGCCTGGGCAACAGCGTACAGAAGCAGTTCTACCTGCCTGAAGCACACACTGACTTCGTGTTCTCGGTACTGGCCGAAGAGCTGGGTGTGGTTGGCTCGCTGGTGACCATCGCGCTGTTCGTCTTCGTCACCATTCGCGCCCTGTACATCGGCCTGTGGGCGGAGAAAGCCAAGCAGTTCTTTGCCGCCTACATGGCGTTCGGCCTGGCGTTCCTGTGGATCGGTCAGTTCCTGATCAACATCGGGGTGAACGTCGGGCTGCTGCCGACCAAGGGCCTGACGCTGCCGTTCCTCAGTTATGGCGGCTCTTCGCTGGTGATCTGCTGTGCCTGCGTGGGGTTGCTGCTGCGCATCGAATGGGAGAGCCGCACGCATCTGGGCAGCGAGGAGCATGAATTCAAAGAGAGCGATTTTGCCGAGGAGACCACCCATGGCCGCTGACGGCAAGAACGTCCTGATCATGGCGGGCGGCACCGGGGGCCACGTCTTCCCGGCCCTGGCCTGCGCCCGTGAGTTCCAGGCCCGGGGCTACTCGGTGCACTGGTTGGGTACCCCGCGCGGCATCGAGAACGAACTGGTGCCGCAGGCCGGCTTGCCACTGCACCTGATCCAGGTCAGCGGCCTGCGTGGCAAGAGCAAGCTCTCCCTGCTCAAGGCGCCGTTCACCCTGTTCAAGGCGGTGCTCCAGGCACGTCGTATCGTGCGCGAGCTCAAGCCGGTGTGCGTGGTTGGCTTCGGCGGTTATGTGACCGGCCCGGGTGGTGTTGCCGCACGGCTATGCGGTGTGCCGCTGGTGATCCACGAGCAGAACGCCCGCGCCGGCACCACCAACCGCCTGCTGTTGCCGCTGGCGTCGCGGGTCTGCGAAGCCTTCCCGGCGACCTTTGACGCCAGCGACAAGCTGCGTACCACCGGCAACCCGGTGCGTCCGGAGCTGTTCATGGACGCCGTGCGCGCTCCTCTGGCCGAGCGCCGCGCACGGCTGCTGGTCATGGGGGGCAGCCTGGGTGCGGAACCATTGAACAAATTGTTGCCTAAGGCCCTGTCCGAAGTGCCGGCGAACCTGCGCCCGGAGGTGTTTCACCAGGCCGGCAAGCAGCATGCGCCGGCGACTGCCGAGCGTTACCGCGAGGTGGGGGTCGAGGCCCAGGTCGAACCGTTCATCAAGGACATGGCCCATGCCTATGGCTGGGCCGATATCGTGGTCTGCCGGGCCGGTGCCCTGACCGTCAGCGAACTCGCGGCGGCGGGCCTGCCTTCGATGCTGGTGCCCTTGCCCCACGCAATCGACGACCACCAGACCTACAACGCCCAATATCTGGCCCGGGAAGGTGCTGCCTTCCTCATGCCACAAGCGACAACTGGCGCAGCGCAACTCGCTGAACGCCTGAACGAGGTGCTGATGCAACCCGAGAAACTCAACACCATGGCAGGTACCGCACGGCGCCTGGCCAAACCTGCTGCAACCAGCACCGTGGTCGATATCTGCCTGGAGGTGGCCCATGGTTGAAAGCCAGAAAGCCATGCCCCAGCCAAAGATGGGCCGCATCAATCGCATCCACTTCGTCGGTATCGGTGGCGTGGGCATGTGCGGTATCGCTGAAGTGTTGCTGAACCTGGGCTACCAGGTATCCGGTTCCGACCTCAAGGCGTCGCCGGTGACCGAGCGCCTGGAGTCGTTCGGCGCTGAAATCTTCGTCGGCCACCGCGCCGAAAACGCTGCCAATGCCGATGTGCTGGTGGTGTCCAGTGCCATCAACCCGGCCAACCCGGAAGTCGCCACCGCTCTGGAGCGGCGAATTCCAGTGGTGCCGCGTGCCGAAATGCTCGCCGAGCTGATGCGTTATCGCCACGGCGTGGCGGTTGCCGGTACCCATGGCAAGACCACCACCACCAGCCTGCTGGCGTCGGTTTTCGCCGCCGGCGGCCTGGACCCGACCTTCGTCATCGGTGGGCGCCTGACCGCTGCTGGCACCAATGCGCAGCTCGGCACCAGCCGTTACCTGATTGCTGAAGCCGATGAAAGCGATGCCAGCTTCCTGCACTTGCAGCCGATGGTGGCCGTGGTCACCAACATCGACGCCGACCACATGGCGACCTACGAAGGCGACTTCAACAAGTTGAAGAAAACCTTCGTCGAGTTCCTGCACAACCTGCCGTTCTATGGCCTGGCCGTGATGTGCCTGGACGACCCTGTGGTGCGCGAGATCCTGCCGCAGGTCAAGCGCCCGACTGTCACCTACGGCTTCAGCGAAGAGGCTGACGTGCGCGCCATCAACGTGCGCCAGCAAGGCATGCAGACCCACTTCACCGTGCTGCGCCGCGACTGCGAGCCGCTTGAAGTGTCGGTGAACATGCCCGGCAACCACAACGTGCTCAACGCCTTGGCCACCATCGCCATCGCCACTGACGAAGGCATCAGCGATGACGCCATCGTCCAGGGCCTGTCCGGTTTCCAGGGCGTCGGCCGACGCTTCCAGGTCTATGGCGAACTGCCGGTCGACGGCGGCAGCGTGATGCTGGTCGACGACTACGGTCACCACCCGACCGAAGTGGCTGCGGTGATCAAGGCCGTGCGCGGTGGCTGGCCAAGCCGCCGCCTGGTGATCGTCTACCAGCCGCACCGCTACAGCCGTACCCGCGACCTGTACGACGATTTCGTCCAGGTGCTGGGCGATGCCAACGTGCTGCTGTTGATGGAGGTCTACCCGGCCGGCGAAGAGCCGATCCCCGGTGCCGACAGCCGCCAGCTGTGCCACAGCATCCGCCAGCGCGGCAAGCTGGACCCGATCTACATCGAACGTGGCGCCGAACTGGCACCGCTGGTCAAACCGCTGCTGCGCGCCGGCGACATCCTGATCTGCCAGGGTGCCGGTGACGTCGGTGGCCTGGCCCCGCAACTGATGAAAAGCCCGCTGTTCGCTGGCGCCAAGCAGGAGAAGTCGAAATGACCAGCGCCTACGAACAACTGCATTCGACCCTGGACGTGAAAGCGTTCGGCCGTGTAGCCGTGCTGTACGGTGGCAAGAGCGCCGAGCGTGAAGTGTCGCTGAAGTCTGGCGCCGCGGTAATCGAAGCGCTGACCACCGCCGGTGTCGACGTGGTCGGCATCGATGTCGGTGATGACCTGCTGGTGCGCCTGCAGCGCGAGAAGATCGACCGCGCCTTCATCATCCTTCACGGCCGTGGCGGTGAAGACGGCAGCATGCAGGGCCTGCTCGAGTGCCTGGGCATCCCCTACACCGGCAGCGGCATCCTCGCTTCGGCGCTGGCCATGGACAAGCTGCGCACCAAGCAGGTGTGGCAGAGCCTGGGGATTCCGACGCCGCGTCACGCGGTGCTGGCCAGCGAGCACGACTGTGTTGCCGCCGGTACGGAACTGGGCTTCCCGTTGATCGTCAAACCGGCCCATGAAGGTTCCAGCATCGGCATGGCCAAGGTGAACAGCGTGGAAGAGCTGGTCACAGCCTGGAAGGATGCTGCCCGTTACGATTCGCAGGTCCTGGTCGAGCAATGGATTCACGGCCCGGAGTTCACCATCGCCGTGCTGCGTGGCCAGGTGCTGCCGCCGATCGCCCTGGGCACTCCGCACGTGTTCTACGACTACGACGCCAAGTACATCGCCAATGACACCCAGTACCGCATCCCGTGCGGCCTGGACAGTTCCAAGGAGCAGGAACTGATCGACCTGACCGCGCGCGCCTGCGATGCCATCGGCATCGAGGGCTGGGGCCGGCTGGACGTGATGCAGGACGAGCAAGGCCGGTTCTGGCTGCTCGAAGTCAACACCGCACCCGGCATGACCGACCATAGCCTGGTGCCCATGGCGGCCCGCGCGGCCGGCCTGGACTTCCAGCAACTGGTGCTGGCGATCCTGGCCGAAAGCGTGAAGACGCGAGGTTAACCATCATGCAAGGCGCAATGATACGTCAGCAGCAACCCGTTACCGGCCGCAGCAAGCCGGTGCCGCGCGGTGCCAGCCGACTGGTGGCCGACGAGCCCGTATCGGCGCGCCTGCCGCGGCCCAGCCTGGGTGGCCTCAAGCGCTTGTTGTGGCCGCTGGTGCTGGTAGCTGCGGGCTTTGGTGCCTATGAAGGCGCCATCCGCCTGATGCCGTATGCCGACCGCCCGATCACCAAGATCGACGTGCAGGGTGACCTCAGCTACATCAGCCAGCAGTCGGTGCAGCAGCGCATTGCGCCGTATGTGGCGGCGAGCTTCTTCAGCGTCGACCTCACGGCGATGCGCGCCGAACTCGAACAGATGCCATGGATCGCCCACGCCGAAGTGCGCCGCGTGTGGCCCGACGAAGTGGTGATCCGCCTGGAAGAACAGCTGCCGGTGGCGCGCTGGGGTGACGAGGCCTTGCTCAATAACCAGGGCCAGGCCTTTACCCCGCGCGAACTGGCCAACTATGAGCACCTGCCGCAGCTGGCCGGGCCGCAGCGCGCTCAGCAACAAGTCATGCAGCAATATCAGGTATTGAGCCAGATGCTGCGCCCCATGGGCTTTTCCATCGCTCGCCTGGAGCTGCGCGAGCGGGGCAGCTGGTTCCTGACCACCGGTGCGAGCAGTGCCGGGCCGGGTATCGAGCTGCTGTTGGGGCGCGACCACCTGGTGGAGAAGATGCGCCGTTTCATTGCCATTTACGACAAGACACTCAAAGAGCAGATCACCAATATCGCCCGCATTGATCTGCGTTATTCCAACGGACTTGCCGTTGGTTGGCGGGAACCGAACGCACCGACGACGGCCAAACCCGCCGTTGCGAAGAATTAGAGAGAGGCAGGACCATGGCAAACGCGCATAGCGGCAAAATGATCGTCGGGCTGGACATCGGCACCTCCAAGGTGGTGGCGCTGGTGGGTGAAGTGGGCGAAGACGGCACCCTCGAGATCGTGGGTATCGGCACCCATCCATCCCGCGGCTTGAAGAAGGGTGTGGTGGTGAACATCGAATCGACCGTGCAGTCGATCCAGCGCGCGGTGGAAGAAGCCCAACTGATGGCTGGCTGCCGCATTCACTCGGCGTTCGTCGGCGTGGCCGGCAACCACATCCGCAGCCTGAACTCCCATGGCATCGTCGCCATCCGCGACCGTGAGGTGAGCGTCGCCGACCTCGAGCGCGTGCTCGATGCTGCCCAGGCCGTGGCCATTCCGGCTGACCAGCGCGTGCTGCACACCCTGCCGCAGGACTACGTGATCGACAACCAGGAAGGCGTGCGCGAGCCGCTGGGCATGTCCGGCGTGCGCCTGGAAGCCAAGGTTCACGTGGTCACCTGCGCGGTCAACGCGGCGCAGAACATCGAGAAGTGCGTACGCCGCTGCGGCCTGGAAATCGACGACATCATCCTCGAGCAGCTGGCCTCGGCCTACTCGGTGCTGACCGACGACGAGAAAGAGCTGGGCGTGTGCCTGGTCGACATCGGTGGCGGCACCACCGACATCGCCATCTTCACCGAAGGTGCGATCCGCCACACCGCGGTCATCCCGATTGCTGGCGACCAGGTCACCAACGACATCGCCATGGCCCTGCGTACGCCGACCCAGTACGCCGAAGAAATCAAGATCCGCTACGCCTGCGCCCTGGCCAAACTGGCCGGCGCCGGTGAGACCATCAAGGTGCCGAGCGTGGGCGATCGCCCACCTCGCGAGCTGTCGCGTCAGGCCCTGGCCGAGGTGGTGGAGCCACGTTACGACGAGCTCTTCACCCTGATCCAGGCCGAGCTGCGCCGCAGCGGCTACGAGGACCTGGTGCCAGCCGGCATCGTCCTCACCGGCGGCACCGCGAAGATGGAAGGTGCCGTGGAACTGGCCGAGGAAATCTTCCACATGCCGGTACGCCTGGGCGTACCGCACAGCGTTCGGGGGCTGAGCGACGTGGTGCGCAACCCGATCTATTCCACCGGCGTGGGCTTGCTCACCTACGGCCTGCTCAAGCAGTCCGAGGACATGGTCCTGACCGGTAACAGCAACAGCAGCAGCAACAGCTATGGCGATGAACCGAAGGCCCCAGTGCTTGAACGCTTCAAGCGCTGGGTCCAGGGCAACTTCTAAGTTTCAAAGCAGTAGTGGTAGGCGCGACAACTAGAGAACTGTAAGGAGAGGGAAAATGTTCGAGCTCGTAGACAACGTCCCGCAAAGTCCGGTCATCAAGGTGATCGGTGTTGGCGGTGGCGGCGGCAACGCCGTCAACCACATGGTGAAGAGCAGCATCGAAGGCGTCGAGTTCATCTGCGCCAACACCGATGCCCAGGCGCTGAAAAACATCGGCGCACGCACCATCCTGCAACTGGGTACCGGCGTGACCAAAGGTCTGGGTGCCGGTGCCAATCCGGAAGTCGGCCGTCAGGCCGCGCTGGAAGACCGCGAGCGCATCGCCGAGGTGCTGCAGGGCACCAACATGGTGTTCATCACCACCGGCATGGGCGGCGGTACCGGCACCGGTGCGGCGCCGATCATCGCCGAAGTGGCCAAGGAAATGGGCATCCTCACCGTTGCTGTGGTGACCCGTCCGTTCCCGTTCGAAGGCCGCAAGCGCATGCAGATCGCCGATGAAGGCATCCGGATGCTGGCTGAGAGCGTCGACTCGCTCATCACCATCCCCAACGAGAAGCTGCTGACCATCCTGGGCAAGGATGCCAGCCTGCTGTCCGCCTTTGCCAAGGCAGACGATGTGCTGGCCGGTGCCGTTCGCGGTATCTCCGACATCATCAAGCGCCCAGGCATGATCAACGTCGACTTCGCCGACGTACGCACCGTGATGGGTGAAATGGGCATGGCGATGATGGGTACCGGCTGCGCCAGCGGCCCGAACCGTGCGCGCGAAGCTACCGAGGCTGCAATCCGCAACCCACTGCTCGAAGACGTCAACCTGCAGGGCGCCCGCGGCATCCTGGTGAACATCACCGCAGGTCCTGACCTGTCGCTGGGTGAATACTCCGACGTGGGTAGCATCATCGAAGCCTTCGCCTCCGACCACGCCATGGTCAAGGTCGGCACCGTGATCGACCCTGACATGCGTGACGAACTGCACGTGACCGTAGTAGCCACTGGTCTGGGCGCGCGCATCGAAAAACCGGTCAAGGTGGTCGACAACACCCTGCAGACTGCACAGCAGGTGTATGAGGCTTCCAACCCGGCGCCGGTGCGCCAGGAGCAGCCAGCCGTCAACTATCGTGACCTCGAGCGCCCTACCGTGATGCGCAACCAGGCCCACGCAGGTGCCGCTGCGGCAGCTAAACTCAACCCTCAGGATGATCTGGACTACCTCGATATCCCAGCCTTCCTGCGTCGTCAGGCCGATTGATGGAATTTATCAGGGGTATAAGGGTGATTGGTGTTCAGCAAAGGCCGGGTCTGTTATCATCCCCAGCCTTTGTTGATACCTGTTCGCATTATTTGCGCTGAAGCGGCCAATGCCATGATTAGACAACGCACCCTGAAGAATACCATCCGTGCCACGGGCGTCGGCCTGCACTCCGGGGAGAAGGTCTACCTGACCCTCAAGCCTGCGCCTGTCGACACCGGCATCGTCTTCCGTCGCGCCGACCTTGACCCTGTGGTCGAGATCCCGGCGCGTGCGGCCAACGTCGGTGAGACCACCATGTCCACCACGCTGGTCAACGGTGACGTCAAGGTCGATACGGTCGAGCACCTGCTCTCCGCCATGGCGGGCCTGGGCATCGATAACGCCTACGTCGAGCTCTCCGCCTCGGAAGTGCCGATCATGGATGGCAGCGCCGGTCCCTTCGTATTCCTGATTCAGTCTGCCGGCCTGGAAGAACAGGACGCAGCCAAGAAGTTCATCCGCATCCTGCGCGAAGTGACAGTGACGGAGGGCGACAAGAGCGCCACCTTCCTGCCGTTCGACGGGTTCAAGGTGAGCTTCGAGATCGACTTCGATCACCCGGTCCTCAAGGGCCAGACCCAGAGTGCGGTCGTCGACTTCTCCAGCACCTCGTTCGTGAAGGAAGTCAGCCGCGCCCGTACTTTCGGTTTCATGCGTGACATCGAGTACCTGCGCAAGCACAACCTTGCGCTGGGTGGCAGTGTCGAGAACGCCATCGTGGTCGACGAGACTGGTGTGCTCAACGAAGACGGCCTTCGTTCCGATGACGAATTCGTCAAGCACAAGATCCTCGACGCCATTGGCGACCTTTACCTGCTGGGCAACAGCCTGATTGGCGAGTTCAAGGGCTACAAGTCCGGCCACGCGCTGAACAACCAGCTGCTGCGCAAGCTCATCACTGAAACCGATGCCTGGGAAGTGGTCACTTTCGAAGATGCCAGCACGGCACCGATCTCGTACATGCGCCCTGTTGCGGCTGTGTAAGTTCGAACACTCTCTAGTTCATTAAGGCCACCTTCGGGTGGCCTTTTTTATTTTCAGGGTTTTTCTTTGTGTTTGGCGTGGCTGGCCAACCGCTCCAGGGCGGCACGCAGCTTCGGATCGGCGATGCCTTCGGCGGAATCGCGGATACTTTCGGCGGCATCGTTCGACAGCTCGGTCGTGTTGCCGCCACGCTTGGCCGGCACCAGCGGTGGCTGCACCTTATAGAGGATGCGCTGCAGGTTGCCAAAGGCTTCCAGGGCCTGCAGCTGGCGCTGAAGACGCTTTTGCTGGTAGCGCAGGCGAGTCGCCCAATGGCCGTCGGTCACCACCAGCAACAACGTGCCATCGCGCCACGACGCCACATGACAGTGCTCGCGGGCAGCCGGCTGCAGCTGGCTTTCCAGCTGGCGCTGCAGATGCGCCAGGCGTTCGGCCTGGTTCAGCAGCAGGCGCAGCGGGCGGTTCTGGCGCAGCAGGGTGGCGGGCGGCTGGGCGGCGGAGGGTTTGTAGGCCATGGCGGTGTGCATGAGGTGGCAAGGTGGTCAGTCTAGCATGCCTGCACTGGCCTCTTCGCGGGCACGCCCGCTCCCACAGGATTCGCTGATCCCTGTGGGAGCGGGCGTGGCGAAGAGGCCAGTGCAGGATAAGAGTCATTCCCGCTACGTTTCATCAAGCTGCGGGTTGAACTCAGGGAAAATGCCCCTATCTTAGAAAAGCCCCCGCCAAAGCGCTGTGCCAGCATCGTGGCAATCGACCACTTTCCTCACCATCGTTTCCGGGTAGAATGCTCGTTCGCATGCGGCCTCAGGGCTGCACGGGCGACTCATGGGGCCGCCCTCCATCCCTACGTGTGGAAGATCCTGCCGATATGTTTGCGCCTTTGTTAAAAAAACTTTTTGGAAGCAAGAACGAGCGTGAAGTCAAACGCATGCTCAAGACGGTAGCTATCGTCAATGCCTTCGAAGAGAAGATGGTGGCCCTCTCCGATGAGCAACTGCGGGCCAAGACCGCAGAGTTCAAGGAGCGCCTGGCCAAAGGCGAGACGTTGGACCAATTGCTGCCCGAAGCCTTCGCCGTGGCCCGTGAGGCTGGCAAGCGTGTGATGGGCATGCGCCACTTCGACGTGCAGCTGATCGGCGGCATGACCCTGCACGAGGGCATGATCGCAGAAATGCGTACCGGTGAAGGCAAGACCTTGGTCGGTACCCTGGCCGTCTACCTCAATGCCTTGTCCGGCAAGGGCGTGCACGTGGTCACGGTGAACGACTACCTGGCCCGCCGTGACGCCAACTGGATGCGTCCGCTGTACGAATTCCTCGGTCTGTCCGTAGGCATCGTCTCGGCCTTCCAGCCGCCCGAAGAAAAGCGCGCCGCCTACGCTGCCGACATCACCTACGGCACCAACAACGAATTCGGTTTCGACTACCTGCGCGACAACATGGCGTTCAGCCAGGAAGAGAAGTTCCAGCGTGAACTGAACTTCGCCGTGATCGACGAAGTCGACTCGATCCTCATCGACGAAGCGCGCACTCCGCTGATCATCTCCGGCCAGGCCGAAGACAGCTCCAAGCTGTACATCGAGATCAACCGCCTGATCCCGCGCCTGACCCAGCACATCGAAGAAGTCGAAGGCCAGGTCACCCAGGAAGGCCACTTCACCATCGACGAGAAGAGCCGCCAGGTCGAGCTCAACGAAGCCGGTCACCAGTTCATCGAAGAAATGCTCACCCAGGCTGGCCTGCTGGCCGAAGGGGAGAGCCTGTATTCGGCGCATAACCTCGGCCTGCTGACCCACGTCTACGCCGGCCTGCGTGCGCACAAGCTGTTCCACCGCAACGTCGAGTACATCGTCCAGGACGGCCAGGTCCTGCTGATCGACGAACACACCGGCCGTACCATGCCCGGCCGTCGCCTGTCCGAAGGCCTGCACCAGGCCATCGAGGCGAAGGAAAACCTGAACATCCAGGCCGAAAGCCAGACCCTGGCTTCGACCACCTTCCAGAACTACTTCCGTCTCTACACCAAGCTGTCCGGCATGACCGGTACCGCCGACACCGAAGCGTTCGAGTTCCAGTCGATCTACGCCCTCAACGTCATGGTCATTCCGCCGAACAAGCCACTCGCGCGTAAAGACTTCAACGACCTGGTGTACCTGACCGCTGACGAGAAATACGCCGCGATCATCGCCGACATCAAAGAGAGCATGACCCAGGGCCGCCCGATCCTGGTGGGTACCGCCACCATCGAAACCTCGGAGCACATGTCGAACCTGCTGAAGAAGGAAGGTATCGACCACAAGGTACTGAACGCCAAGTACCACGAGAAGGAAGCCGAAATCATCGCCCAGGCCGGTGCCCCGGGTGCGCTGACCATCGCCACCAACATGGCCGGCCGTGGTACCGACATCCTGCTGGGCGGTAACTGGGAAGCCGAAGTGGCTGCACTGGAGAACCCGACCCCTGAGCAGATCGCCCAGATCAAGGCCGACTGGCAGAAGCGTCACCAGCAGGTGATTCAAGCCGGTGGCCTGCACGTGATCGCTTCCGAGCGCCACGAGTCACGCCGTATCGACAACCAGCTGCGTGGCCGTGCCGGCCGTCAGGGCGACCCGGGTTCGAGCCGCTTCTACCTGTCGCTGGAAGACAGCCTGATGCGCATCTTCGCCTCTGACCGGGTGAAGAACTTCATGAAGGCACTGGGCATGCAGTCCGGCGAGGCCATCGAGCATCGCATGGTCACCAATGCCATCGAGAAAGCCCAGCGCAAGGTCGAAGGCCGCAACTTCGACATCCGCAAACAGCTGCTCGAATACGATGACGTGGCCAACGAACAGCGCAAGGTGATCTACCACATGCGCAACAGCCTGCTGGCGGCCGAGAACATTGGCGACACCATCGTCGAGTTCCGCCAGGAAGTCCTGGACGCCACCATCAGCCAGCATATTCCGCCGCAGTCGCTGCCGGAGCAGTGGGACGTGGCCGGCCTCGAAGCTTCGCTGGCCAGCGACTTCGGCATGAAGCTGCCGATCCAGCAGTGGCTGGACGAAGACGATCACCTCTACGAGGAGACCCTGCGCGAGAAGCTGCTGAACGAGATCACCACCGCCTACACCGAGAAGGAAGACCAGGCCGGTATCGAAGCCCTGCGTACCTTCGAGAAGCAGATCCTGCTGCGTGTGCTGGACGACCTGTGGAAAGACCACCTGTCGACCATGGACCACCTGCGTCACGGTATCCACCTGCGTGGTTATGCACAGAAGAACCCGAAGCAGGAGTACAAGCGCGAGTCGTTCGCGCTGTTCCAGGAACTGCTCGAGTCGATCAAGCGCGACACCATCCGCGTGCTGTCGCACGTTCAGGTGCGCCGCGAAGACCCGGCCGAAGAAGAAGCCCGCCTGCGCCGCGAAGCCGAAGAGCTGGCCAGCCGCATGCAGTTCCAGCATGCCCCTGCGCCAGGCCTTGAAAGCGAGCAACTGAGCGAGGAGGGCGCCGAAGTGGCCGTGGCCGCTGCCCCGGTGCGCAACGACCTGAAGCTGGGCCGCAACGAGCCGTGCTGGTGTGGTTCGGGCAAGAAATTCAAGCATTGCCATGGTCAGATTGAATGATCTGATTCACTCGCTGTAACGTGACAAACCGGGGGCCGCTTTGCGGCCCTTTCGCGAAACAAGGCCGCTCCTACAGGAATCGCAACAATCTTGTAGGAGCGGCCTTGTGTCGCGATGGGGCGCGAAGCGGCCCCGTTTTTTGCAATCAACCGATTTTTCTAGGAGCGCTCTAATGGCTGTTGGTCTTGGTCCTTTGCCCACCCTGCACCCGGTTCCGGGTTTTGAACTCGGCATCGCTTCTGCCGGCATCAAGCGTCCTGGGCGCAAGGATGTGGTGGTCATGCGCTGCGCCGAAGGCTCCAGCGTGGCTGGCGTGTTCACCCTCAACGCCTTCTGTGCCGCTCCCGTGATCCTCTCCAAGCAGCGCGTGCAGGGCACCGTGCGCTACCTGCTGACCAACACCGGCAATGCCAACGCCGGTACCGGCGCGCCAGGCCTGGCAGCTGCCGAACGTACTTGCGCCAAGCTCGCTGAACTGACCGGGGTGCCGGCCGAGTCGGTGCTGCCGTTCTCCACCGGTGTGATCGGTGAGCCCCTGCCGGTCGAGAAGATCGAAGGCGCGCTGCAAGCCGCGCTGGACGACCTGTCGGAAAACCACTGGGCTGAAGCCGCTACTGGCATCATGACCACCGACACGCTGCCCAAAGGTGCCAGCCGCCAGTTCCAGCACGATGGTGTGACTGTCACCGTCACCGGCATCAGCAAAGGCGCCGGCATGATCCGTCCGAACATGGCCACCATGCTCGGCTACATCGCCACCGACGCCAAAGTCGCTCCGGCCGTGCTCAAGGACCTGATCCTCGACGGCGCCAACAAATCGTTCAACCGCATCACCATCGATGGCGACACCTCGACCAACGATTGCTGCATGCTGATCGCGACCGGCAAGGCCAACCTGCCGGAAGTCACCGAAGCCAGCGGAGCGCTGTTCGAAGCGCTGAAGAAGGCCGTGTTCGAAGTGTGCATGGAAGTGGCCCAGGCCATCGTCCGTGACGGCGAAGGCGCCACCAAGTTTGTCACCGTGCAGGTCAATGGCGGTGGCAACCACCAGGAGTGCCTGGATGTCGGTTACGCCGTGGCCCACTCGCCGTTGATCAAGACCGCGCTGTTCGCTTCCGACCCGAACTGGGGCCGGATTCTGGCTGCCGTGGGCCGTGCCGGTGTGCCAGAACTGGATGTCAGCCTGATCGACGTTTACCTGGGTGACGTGTGCATCGCCAGCAAAGGCGGCCGCAGCCCGAGCTACACCGAGGCACAAGGTTCGGCGGTGATGGCTCAGGAAGAGATCACCATCCGTATCGAGCTTGGCCGTGGCCAGTGCAGCGAAACCATCTGGACCACCGACCTGTCCCACGAATACGTGAAGATCAACGCCGAATACCGCACCTGATGTAATGCTGGGGCCGCTTTGCGGCCCTTTCGCGACACAAGGCCGCTCTTACAAGAGATCGCGCTCCCTTGTAGGAGCGGCCTTGTGGCGCGAAAGGGCTGCGAAGCAGCCCCAAAATCCCCAAATACATGGAGCCGAACCATGAGCTATCACCTGATCATCGGCGACAAGCTGTATTCCTCCTGGTCGCTGCGTGGCGCCCTGGCCCTCGAGCTGGCTGGCGTGCCCTATGAAGAAACGCTTATCTCGTTGAACCAGCCCGACACCCGCAAACGCATCCTCGAATTCTCCGCTACCGGCAAGGTGCCGCTGCTCAAGACTGAGCACGGTGTGATCGCCGACTCCCTGGCCATCGCCGAGTACCTCAACGAACGCCACCCCGAGGCCCAGCTGTGGCCGGCAGACGTTGCCGCCCGTGCCCAGGCCCGCTCGGCCTGTGCGCAGATGCACAGCGGCTTTTTCGCCCTGCGCGGTGCCATGCCGTTCGACCTGACACGTGACCAGGGGCTGGATAACATCCCGTTGGAGGTCCAAGTGGATATCGACCGCATCGTCGCGCTGTGGTCCGAATGCCGCCTGGTGGCCAAGGACAGCGGCCCCTTCCTGTTCGGCAAGCCGACCTTGGCCGATGCATTCTTCGCCCCGGTGGCGGTGCGCCTGCGTAGCTACCGCGTAGAGGTGCCCGCCGAGGCAGCCACCTATATCGAAACCATTTACCAGTGGCCGGCCTTCCAGGCCTGGCGGCAAGCTGGCCTGGCGGAGCGTGCAGGTTGAAAAGAATCCATGTAGTCGCCGCGGTGATCCGCGGTAGTGACGGGCGCATTCTGATTGCCCGCCGTGCCGATACCCAGCACCAAGGCGGCCTGTGGGAATTCCCGGGCGGCAAGGTGGAAGAGGGTGAAGGCGTCGAAGCGGCCCTGGCCCGTGAGTTGCGCGAAGAGTTGGGCATCGAAGTGACCCGTTCGCGGGCGCTGATCAAGGTCAGCCACGACTACCCGGACAAGCAGGTGCTGCTGGATGTGCGTGAGGTCGATGCGTTCACCGGTGAGCCCCACGGCGCCGAAGGCCAGCCACTGGCCTGGGTCGCGCCACGGGACCTGGGGCAATACGAATTCCCTGAGGCCAACAAGCCGATCGTCGCTGCTGCGCGCTTGCCGGATCAGTACCTGATCACGCCGGATGGCCTGGAAGTGCCGCAGATGCTCAAGGGTATTCAGAAGGCCGTGGCCAGTGGCATCCGCCTGATCCAGTTGCGCGCCCCGGACATGTACGACCCCAAGTACCGCGATGTGGCGGTGGACGCGGTCGGGTTGTGCGCCGGCAAGGCGCAGCTGATGCTCAAGGGGCCGCTGGAGTGGCTGGGCGACTTCCCGTCCGCTGGCTGGCACCTGACCGCCTCACAGCTACGCAAGTACGCAGCAAATGGCCGCCCGTTCCCCAAGGAACGCTGGCTGGCAGCGTCGTGCCACAGTGCCGAAGAGCTGGCGCTGGCCGAGCAGATGGGCGTGGACTTCGTCACCCTGTCGCCGGTGCAGGCAACCCAGACCCACCCCGAGGCGGTGCCGTTGGGCTGGGATGAGGCGCAGCGGCTTATTGCCGGCTTCAACCAGCCGGTTTACCTGTTGGGTGGGGTTGGGCCGGGTGAGCGGGAGAAGGCCTGGGAGGCCGGTGCCCAAGGTGTTGCCGGGATCCGCGCATTCTGGCCTGAGGCCTGAGTAATTGGGGTCGGCTTGCGACCCATCGCAAGCAAGCCAGCTCCCGCAGGGATCTCACTGTCCGAGAAATCGGCGCAGTACCAGTGGGAGCTGGCTTGCCTGCGATGGGCTGCAGAGCAGCCCCGGCGATATCAGCCTTTAGGCTTTTCCGCAGGCTGCCACAAAACCTCTGCAACACCCTGCCGCCGCCCAATGATCCGCGCCGCCACGAACAGCAGATCCGAAAGCCTGTTGATATACGCCAACCCAACCCCCTCCAACGGCTCCAGCGCATTCAACTGCTGGCAGCGCCGCTCCGCACTGCGCGCCAGGCTGCGGCACACATGGGCCTGCGCCACCAGCGCCGAACCACTGGGCAGGATGAAGTTCTCCAGTGGCCCCAGTTCTTCGTTCCATACATCGATCGCCGCTTCGAGCCGCTCCACCTCAACCTGGTTCAAGGCCTGGTAGCTGGGCATCGCCAACTCGCCACCAAGGTCGAACAAGCGATGCTGGCATGGCGCCAGAACACTGCTCACCTCATCCAGCTTGTGCTCATCCAGGCCAGCCAGCAGCAGCCCGAGCTGGCTGTTGAGGCTGTCCACCTCACCGATCGCCTCGACCCGTGGGTGGTCCTTGGGTACCCGTCGCCCGTCGCCCAGGCCGGTTTCGCCTTTGTCGCCAGTGCGGGTATAGATCTTCGACAGGCGATAGCCCATGTCATGCCTCCGTGTGGGTCGGCGCAGCCGCTGGCGGCTGGCCGAGGGGCAGGCGCAGGGTGAAGCAGGTGCCCTGGCCGGGCGTGGACTGCACTTCCATCTGCCCCTTGTGGTTGTTGGTGATGATGAAGTACGAAACCGACAGCCCCAGGCCGGTGCCCTGGCCGATCTCCTTGGTGGTGAAAAACGGCTCGAAGGTACGCTTGCGAACGGCTTCGGGCATGCCCACGCCGTTGTCCTCGACCTCGATCTCGGCCCACGGCGGATTCAGCTTCGTACGCAGGATGATGCGCCCTGGCTCGCTGGGCTGCGGCCGCTGATGGATGGCCTGGGCGGCGTTCTTGAGCAAGTTCAGCAGCACTTGCTCCAGCTCGTTGGCAGTGCAGGGCACCGGGCCCAGGTTTGGGTCGAACTGGCGGATGATGGCCTGGCCCTTGAAGTCGAAGCCGATGGTCAGGTCGAAGTCGTTGCTGGCGATCTCCACGGCCTGGTCGATCAGCGCCGGCAAGTCGCAAGGCGCCAGTTGGCGGTTGCTGCGACGGCTGAAACTGAGCATGTGGGTCACGATCTTCGCCGCGCGAGCGCCGGCCTGCTGGATGCCGTCGAGCAGTTGCGGTACTTCACGGTTTTCCAGGTAGCGGTTGACGTTGGCCAGGTCGATACCCAGCTCACTGGCCTGTTCCTGGTTGCGCGGCAGCTCTGCCGAGAGGCGTCGGCGAATGTTCTGTACGTTGTGCAGGATCGCGCCCAACGGGTTGTTGATTTCATGGGCCATGCCGGCTGCGAGGCCGCCGACCGAGAGCATCTTCTCCGACTGCACCATCATCTCTTCCAGCGACAGGCGCTGGGTGATGTCGTCGATACGGATGACCACGCCGCGACCGCCGCCGCCCATCAGCGGGTAGAAGGTCAGGGCGTAATGACGCAGGTCGTCGCCCTTGGGCCAGGTGACCCGCTCGATTTTCGCCACCCGGTGCTTTTCGACGCTTTCCTTGAGCTGCGGCAGGAACGGCTTGAGTGGTTCGAAGGCGATGAAGATCGGCTGGTTCAGCGCTTCGTCCAGCGGCGTGCCGGAAAGCACCGTGGCCTCGTGGTTCCACTGCGTTACATAGAGTTGCTCATCGAGGGCGATCAGTGCCGAGGGCATGGAGTCGATGATGCTGTTGAGGTAGTTCTGGAACCCGGTGAGCTTCTTCTCGATCTTGCTGCGCACCTGGACTTCCAGCTCCAGTTTGCGATTGGTGTTACGGGTTTCCTCGGCCAGGCCTTGGGCTTGGTCGTAGGCGGTCTGGAATTCATCGCGGGTGCGCTTGAGTTGCTGCTCGCGGGCCTCGATACGCGAAAGCATGGTGTTGAAGGCTTCGGCCAGGCTGCCGATCTCATCGTCGTTGCCGCGGGTAGCACGCAAGGCATAGCTTTCTTCGCGGGTGACCTGACGGCTGAGTTCTTCGAGCTGGTTGATCGGCTGGGTGATCAACCGCTTGATCTGCCTGGCGATGACCAGCCACAGCAGGATGCTGAACACCAGGATCGCCAGGCTGGCGCTGAGCGTGCCGGTGTAGAACGCCGTGGGCAGCTCACTGCTGGCCACCAGCAGCAGGTGCGCCGGTGGGCTGGCGTCGCGCGGGATGCGGATCAGCTGGGTGCTGCGAAACTCCATCAGGCGCCAGCCGTCGATGTTGCGGTAGCGCTTGGGCAGGGCCAAAGACTCGCCGTGCTGGAGCTGGGCCAGCATGTTGCCGTCGCCGCCGTAGATGGCCGCGGCGCGTAGCGGCGTGTAGCTGTCCAGCTCCTTGAGCAGGGCCGTGGCGGTCTCGGTCGAGTCGCCGGCACGGGCCGACAGTTGCGGGTTGGCCACCAGCTTGCCGATGGTCTGTAACGCCTGCGGCGCCATGCTCTCCTGGGTGATCCAGTAGGCGGCGCTGATGAAGGTCAGGTTGGCGACCAGCAGGATGGTCACCAGCAGTACCAGCAGGGCTGCCAGCAGTTTCTGCCCGACCGGGAGGTTTTCCAGGCGTTGGCGCAGGCTCATGGGCAAGGCAATGTCCGTATTGGGTTGACGTCAGGCGCTGGGCAAACCACGCGCTCGCAGGTTATCGACCAGGCGCTGGTGCAGGTGTTCCAGCTGCGGCAACGCCATGCCGTGGCGCTCGGCTGCCCGGCAGGCATGGCCCAGCAGGTAGTGCACTTCGGTACGCCGGCCAGCGCGCACGTCCTGGTACATGGAAGAGTAGTTGGCCGCAGTGGCCAGGATCACCCGCAGCACTTCTTCGCCCAGATCGGCTGCGGCTTCGGGCTGGCCGCAACGGCGCAGCAGCTCGGCCAGTTCCGTGCTCAGTGCTTCGACCTCGCCGAGGTGCCCGAGCAGACCGCCGTTCTGGCAATCGTGCAGCACCGTCAGCGGGTTGATGGCGCAGTTGAGCGCCAGCTTGCGCCACAGGCGGGTAAGGATGTCGACCGTCCATTCAGCGGCAATGCCCGCGTCGTTCAGGTCATCGAACCATGCTGGTGGGGTGGGGTTGGCCGGGTCCCCCAGCCAGTTGAAACCATGACCGGCGAAGCGCACTCGCCAGTCGTCCTCGCGGAATGCACCTTCGGTGCTGGAGGCGAAGATGCAGCGGGCGAGGGGGGCCTGGTCGGCCACTTCGTCCTGGCTACCCAGGCCGTTCTGCAATAGCACCAGTTCTGCGCCCTCAGCCAGGCGCGGCGCCAGGCCGGCGACGGCGGGAGCGGCATCGTAGGCCTTGCAGGCTACCAGCAGGCGATGGATGGGGCCGCCGGATTCGGCCGTTTCGGCCGGGATGGCGTAGCGGCGGGTTTGCTCCTGCTCGGCCAACGTCAGGCCGCCGGCCTGCTGGTAGGCCTGCAGGCGCTGCGCATCACGCAGGATCAGGCGCACTGCCTTGCCGGCGCGTGCCAGGCGGCAGGCCCAGAGGCTGCCGAGGCTACCGGCGCCGAGAATATGCCAGGTGCTGCTCATCTGCGTTTCGCAACCCGTTATAATGAGCCCGCATTTTAACCCGCTAACACCGACGCGCTCCATGTTCAGACTGAGCGCGCGTTTATTTTATGGAGATTACCCATGCCTTCGTTCGACGTGGTATCGGAACTGGACAAGCACGAAGTGCAGAACGCGGTCGACAACGCCATCAAGGACCTCGATCGCCGCTATGACCTCAAGGGCAAGGGCAGCTTCGAGTTCAAGGACAAGGAGCAGACCGTGGTGCTGACCGCCGAGGAAGAGTTCCAGCTCGAAGCCATGCTGGAAATCCTGCGCCTGGCGCTGGTCAAGCGCAAGATCGACGTCAAGTGCCTGGAAACCAAGGATCCGTACGCCTCGGGCAAGGAAAAGAAACAGGAAGCCAAGTTCCGCGAAGGCATCGACAAGGACCTGGCCAAGAAGATCGTCGCCACCATCAAGGACGGCAAGCTCAAGGTCCAGGCCGCGATCCAGGGCGAGCAGGTGCGTGTCACCGGTAAGAAGCGTGACGACCTGCAGGAAGCCATTGCCCTGCTGCGCACCAAGGAATTCGACATGCCGCTGCAGTTCAACAACTTCCGCGACTGATCGCTGGGTTGCCCGGAACCTCGATGGCGCAATGATGTCCATGGGGGCCGTGGCCGCTGGATGACCGGCGGCCTGCTTTACTGTGTACGTGCCGCACGGCATCAGGAGATGAATACATGGATTTGAACGCTGAAGTCGATCAGCTGGTCCGCCAGTCGCAGACCTGGATTCCCATGATCATGGCGTATGGCAGCCGTCTGCTGCTTGCGCTGGTGACCTTGGCCATCGGTTGGTGGATCACCAACAAGGTCAGTGACCGCTTGGCCAGGCTTGTCGGCCTGCGGGTCGCGGACCCGGCGTTGCAGGGTTTCATTCGCACGTTGGCCAACATCGTCATGAAGGTGATGCTGGCGATCAGTGTGGCGTCGATGATCGGCATCGAGACCACTTCGTTCGTGGCAGCCATGGGTGGCGCTGTGCTGGCTGTCGGCCTGGCGCTGCAGGGCAGCCTGGCGAACTTTGCCGGTGGCGTGCTGATCCTGATATTCCGCCCGTTCCGCATCGGCGACTGGATCGAAGCACAGGGTGTATCCGGTACCGTCGACAGCATTCAGATCTTCCACACCGTGCTACGGACCGGTGACAACAAGACCGTGATCATGCCGAACGGCAGCCTGTCCAACGGCATCATCACCAACACCAACCGCCAGCCGACACGCAAGGTGGTGTTCGATGTGGGGGTGGACTACGAGGCTGACTTGCAGAAGGCCCGCAACGTGTTGCTGGAGCTGGCGCAGGACCCGCGCGTGCTGCAAGACCCGGCGCCGCAGGCGGTCGTCTCGACCTTGGGTGACAGCTCGATCACCGTGTCGCTGCGCCTGTGGACCAAGACCGCCGACTACTGGGACGTGATGTTCATGCTCAACGAGCATGCCCGTGACCGGTTGAAGGCCGAAGGCATCGACATTCCGTTCCCGCAGCGGGTGATCCGCGTGGTGCAGGAGACTGCAACGCAGTAATACCGCGTTGCAACCGGGGCCGCTCCGCGCCCCTTCGCGGGCACGCCCGCTCCCACAGGTATCGCACAAGCTTCGAGACTTGTGCAGTACCTGTGGGAGCGGGCGTGCCCGCGAAGGGGCGCGAAGCGGCCCCGGCTATTTCTGTTCCCTTACACTTGTTCACAGCAATTCCCCGGCATTTCTGGCATATAGCCTGTCCCCCAGCCTGCACCTGATACACCATCATGAAACCACTGCTGTACATCACTCCGCTTCGGGCTCTGCTGTTCGGCCTGACCCTGGCCCTGTTCGAGCTGCTCACCTACCTGGCCAGTGACGCCGTGATGCCGGCCATGCCGGTGGTTGTCGAGCACCTGAATGCCAGCCCCGAGTACATCCCCCATGCACTCAATCTGTACCTGCTCGGTGGCGTGGTGCTGCAATGGCTGATCGGCCCGCTGGCCGACCGCTATGGGCGCCGTCCACTGTTGCTGGCCGGCTGCGCGTTTTTCGGCGGCGCCTGTCTGGCCACCTATTGGGTGCAGGACATCGGCCTGTTCAACCTGCTGCGCCTGTTGCAGGGCATCGGCCTGGGCTTCGTGGTGACGGTCAGCTACCCGGCACTGAACGAGTCGTTCAGTGAAGCGGACGCGGTGCGCATGATGGCGTTGCTGGCCAACATCGCCCTGCTGTCGCCGCTGCTCGGCCCGCTGGTCGGTACCCTCATGCTGCAATGGCTGGACTGGCGCTGGCTGTTCGTAGCCTTTGCCATCGGCGCGGTGTTGTGCTGGTTGCTGCTGCATCGGCTGATGCCGGAAACCCTCGGAGTGGAGCGTCGCGATGGTTCACGTCTGCCGTTCACCCCTATCCACCTGCTGCCACTGCTCGTCGGTTACGGCCAGTTGCTGGCCAACCGCAAGTTCGTTGCCGGCAGTGCCGCGCTGGGTCTGGTGGGCTTGCCGCTGATTGGCTGGATCGGCCTGTCGCCGGTGCTGCTGATCCACGATGAGGGGCTGAGTACGATGGCCTATGCGCTGTGGCAGTTGCCGGTGTTTGGTGGGCTGATCCTGGGTAACCTGGTCATCAACCGCATTGCCGACCGCTACCCGCTGCCGGCTTTGGTGCGTGGTGCGCTTGGGCCGTACCTGGCCGGCTTGTGCCTGATGGTGCTGGCGACCTGGGTGTGGCCGACGGTGACCAGCGTGGTCGCTGGCATGTCGCTGTATGCGTTGGGGCTGGGCGTGGCCAATGCGGTGCTGTACCGCATGACGCTGTTCGCCAGCGAGCAAAGCAAGGGGCTGGTGTCGGCGATGCTGGGGATGATCACCATTGCCTTGCTGGGGCTGGGCGGGGCGGTTCTGGCGATGATCGGGGCGGGGGCGAGCCTGTTGCAATTTGCCCTCGCGGCTGGCGTTGCAGGTGCCCTGGCACTTTGGCCGCTCTGGTTCGTGGTAGGCGGACGGCCTGGGGAAAGTGCGGCCGCTCAATAACTGTCGTTGCCTTTGCCGGCCCTTTCGCGGGTGAACCCACAGGTACACCGCTGCTTTCAAGGCAAGTGGGGAACCTTGTGCGAGCGGGTTCACCCGCGAAGAGGCCGGTACAGGCAGCGGAGAAGGATCAGGGCTGCTCGGCCGCCGGGTTATCCGCCGGCACCTGCTTTCCCCGGCTCACCTCCTGGCGCCAGTGCAGCGCGATCAGGATCAGCGTGGGCACGCCCAGCAAGGCAGTGATCAGGAAGAAGTCGTGATACCCGTATTTCTCCACCATCACCCCTGAATAGCCGCCGATCAGGCGTGGCAGCAACAGCATGATCGAACTGAGCAAGGCATATTGCGTGGCCGAGAACTTCAGGTTGGTCAGGCTCGACAGGTAGGCGACGAACGCCGATGTCGCCAGGCCCGAGCTGAAGTTGTCCAGCGAAATGGTCACCACCAGCATTTCCAGGTTCGGCCCCATGTCGGCCAGCATCAGGAACAGGATGTTGGTGGCCGCCGAGGCCGCGCCGCCGATGAACAGGATCGGCAGGATGCCGAAACGCACGATCAGCAAGCCGCCGACGCCTGCACCGACCAGGGTCATGATCAGGCCGAAAACCTTGCTGACGCTGGCGATCTGATCCTTGGTGAAGCCCATGTCGATGTAGAACACGTTGGCCATGACGCCCATGACCGTGTCCGACATGCGATAGGTGGCAATCAGGCCGAGCAGCAACAGGGCCTGCCAGCGGTAGCGGGAGATGAAGTCGTGCACCGGTGTCAGTACCGGGGCCAGGCCACGCCGGCCCATGCTCGAAAGGCAGGCCCAGGTCAGCAGCACGTACAGGATCAGGCGCAGGAAGGCACGGTCTTCCAGCAGCAGGTCGAGAGGCGTCGCATCGCCGGAAATGACGCTTGACCAGCCGGTGTTGAACATCTGGGTAAAGCTGGCCGGCACCGACACCAACAGGATGATCAGCACGAACACCGAGGCCATCTGATGCATCAGGCCATAGCGTGCGGCCGACAGCTGGGTGCGCATTGGCACCGGTGGTTCACGCATCACCAGGGTGGTGAACAGTGCCGGTAGCATCAACACACCGAACAGCACGTAAGTACCGGCCCAGGCCTTGTGCAGGTAGCTGAAACCGGTGGAGCCGAACCACTCAGCGAAGAACAGCGCGCCAGCTGTCGCGAGCAGGGCGGCAACCCGGTAGCCGGCCATGTAGCTGGCGGCAAGGGCCGCCTGGCGCTGGTCGTCGGCAATCTCCAGGCGATAGGCATCCACGGCGATGTCCTGAGTGGCCGAGGCAAAGGCCACCAGCACCGCCAGGGCGATCAGCCAGGAAAGGTGTTGCTGCGGGTCGCACAAGCTCATGCCGACCAGCCCGATCACCACCAGCGATTGCGACAGCAACAGCCATGAGCGTCGTCGCCCCAGGCCGCCAAGCAGCGGCAGGCGCCACTGGTCGAGCAGCGGTGACCAGACCCATTTGAAGGCATAGGCCAGGCCGATCAGGCTGGCGTAGCCAATGGTTTCACGGGCCACGCCGGCTTCACGCAGCCACACCGACAGGGTCGAGAACACCAGCATGTAGGGCAGGCCGGCGGCAAAGCCCAGCAGCAAAAGTACCAAGGTTGACGGGCTGGCATAGGCAGCAAGCGCAGCGCGCCAGGTTTTACGGGGCATGGGCCAACATCTGCCTCAAATTTGCGAAAACAAAGCGCGCACTCTAACCGCTGTGCTCCATCGGACGCCAGCCATGGAGCGTCAGATCCACACGATTATTGGTCACATTCACGCCCTCTGCGCGCAGTCTGGCCCGCTGTTCATCGCCCGAAGGCGTGCCCGGCGCCAGGCTCAGCCGCCCGCCAGCACCGAGTACCCGGTGCCAGGGCAGGCGCGTGTCGGCTGGCAACTGCCCAAGGGTACGCCCGACCCAACGTGCCGCCCGCCCAAGCCCCGCCAGCTCGGCGAGCTCGCCGTAGCTGACCACCTTGCCCTCTGGTACCTGGCCAAGCACCGAATACAGCGCCGTTCGTCGGGCTTCGGGCGATGCCAGGGTGTGCTCATATCCCTCAGACATCAGGGCTGCCCTGGCCTGGGATGAAACCGGACGAATGGTTGCGGCAAATGAGAGTTGAACTCAACGGCATGCTCCTGGGTCAGTCCTTGCTCTGGTCGGTGGTATCTGGATAATGCCCGGCTTTTTTCGTCAAATCGAACCTGTAGCGCGCTTATGTATTCTAGATCCTTGCTTTGCCTGTTGACCGCTTCCCTGTGCGCCAGTCCGGTGTTCGCCGACACCGTGTGGATGAAGAACGGCGACCGGCTCAGCGGCAAGATCCGTGTATTCGACGGTGGCAAGCTGCTGCTGGAAACCCCCTATGGCGGCTCGATCTCGCTGGACTGGAAACAGGTCCAGACCCTGGAGAGCGACCAGGAACTGCTGGTCAAGCAGGACGCCTATAGCGGCGAGAAGGCCAAGTCGCTGAAGGCTGCCGAGCCGGGCAAGGTGACCCTGGCCAACGGCGATGCGCCGAAGACGGTCGACCTCGCCAGTGTCCAGCAGATCATGAAGCCAAAACCGCTGGTCGAGGACTTCATCTGGAAAGGCAATGTCGACGTGGCCATGGACTACAAGCGTGCCGAGACAGACAGCGACGACTACGACGTCGACTTCAAGACCACTGCCCGCCACGGTCGCTGGCGGCACAATGCCGAAGGCGAATACAACCGCGAATCCAAGGACGACGTCACCACCACCGACAACTGGAGCGCCGAATACGCGCTCGACCGCTTCATCACCGAGAAGTGGTTCTGGCAGGGGCGCATGGAGTACAAGCGCGACCGCATCGAAGACCTCTCCCGCCAGCGCACGATCGGTACCGGCCCTGGCTACCAGTTCTGGGACGATGAACTGGGCGCGTTCTCGCTGGGCTCGCTGATCAACCGTACTGACTTCGAGTACCAGGACGGCGCCAAGGACAACTTCTACTCGGCAGCGGTGAAGTGGGACTATACCCGCTACCTGATCGGCAAGAACGTCCAGCTGTTCACCAATGGCGAGTTCGCCAAACCGCTGGGCGGCGTGGCCGACTATGCGCTGGATGCCGAAGTGGGGCTGCGCTACAAGGTCACCGAATGGGCTTCGCTCAACCTCAAGGCAGAAAAGGACATCATCACCGGGACGCGCGACAGCGACCTGGACAAGACCCGCTATACCGCAGGGTTTGGTGTGGCCTGGTAAATCGTCGGGGACTGCACAGCAGCCCCATTGGCGCTGGCAGCTGATAATGCTTATCTTGTCAGCATCCAGTCCGCCGTCAGGAGCCGCCTTCACGTGAGTACCAACGCCATTCGTCCCGCCCGGGAACTGCTGCTCAAGGAATACCGCGGCGTGCTTTCGACCCATTCCAAGTCCATGCCTGGCTTCCCGTTCGGATCAGTGGTGCCGTACTGCCTGGATGCCCAGGGCAATCCGCTGATCCTGATCAGCCGCATCGCCCAGCACACTCACAACCTGCAGAAAGACCCCAAATGCTCGCTGCTGGTCGGCGAGCGCGAAGCTGAAGACGTGCAAGCCGTCGGCCGCCTGACGGTGATGGCCGAGGCGCACAAGCTGGTCGACGAGGCTGCCATCGAGGCCGCCGCCGAGCGCTACTACCGCTACTTCCCCGATGCCGCCAACTACCACAAGGCCCATGATTTCGACTTCTGGGTCTTACAGCCGGTGCGTCATCGCTACATTGGCGGCTTCGGTGCGATCCACTGGCTCGACCAGGTCACCCTGGCCAATCCCTTTGCGGGCAAGGCCGAGGCGAGCATGATCGAGCACATGAACAGCGACCATGCCAATGCCATCGCTCATTATGTCGCGCTGAGCGACCTGCCGCGCAGCGTGCCGGCACAGATGGTCGGCATAGACAGCGAAGGCATGCACCTGCGTATCGGCCAGGGCATCTACTGGTTGGCATTTCCCGCGCCTTGCAACACTCCGACACAAGTCCGCGAAGCCCTGGTTCTGCTGGCGCGCGCCGACCAATGGCCGACTGCGAATGAAGTCGAGGCTTGAAATAGCGAGCGCATGCATCCATCTGTAGGTCTTACAGGAAGGGTCTCTTCCGACGAGGAATGCTTTGATGCGTGCTTTTCTACTGCTGTTTCTCCTGTTTCCGGTGCTGGAGTTGTTCGTTTTCGTCAAGGTTGCCGGCGCCATCGGTTTCTTTCCGGCGCTGCTGCTGATCATCGCCGGTTCTGCATTGGGTGTGCTGGTGGTCCGCGTGGCGGGCCTCGCCACCGCCCTGCGTGCCCGTGAAAGCCTGCAGCGCGGCGAACTGCCCGCCGAGGACATGTTCCAGGGCCTGATGCTGGCCGTGGGTGGTGGTTTGCTCCTGTTGCCCGGCTTCATCAGCGATGTGCTGGGCCTGCTGTGCCTGCTGCCGTTCACCCGCCATCTGGCGGCGCGCAAGATGCGCCAACGCGCCGAAGCCCAGGCCATGCGCCAGCGTGCGTTCCAGGACGAGCCGTTCCAGGCACCGCCGCGTGACGGCGGCCATCGGCCGAACGTGATCGAAGGCGAGTACGAGCGCCGCGATCAATAATCAGAACTGTATCTTCCGGGGCCGCGCAAGCGGCCTCGGTCTTTTTGAGTGCCCTGAAATTTTTTGCATATCAAACCTTGTAATTGCATATGGCGACCTCATGTATGTGGTCACCGCAAGGTTTCTGGTGGTAACACCAGTCATGACAAAGGTGGTTCGCCCTTTGCGGGCCACCCCCGGCATCGCCGGATTGCATTAACCCGCCGGTTTCGTACCGGCCGATGAAAACCACTATTTGGGAGAGATCGACAATGAAGCTTCGTCCTCTGCATGACCGCGTAGTCATCCGTCGCAGCGAAGAAGAATCGAAAACCGCTGGCGGTATCGTCCTGCCGGGTTCGGCCGCAGAAAAACCAAACCGCGGTGAAGTCGTTGCAGTTGGCACCGGTCGCGTTCTGGAAAACGGCGAAGTACGTGCGCTGGCCGTTAAAGTCGGTGACAAAGTGGTATTCGGCCCTTACTCGGGCAGCAACACCGTGAAAGTCGATGGCGAAGACCTGCTGATCATGGCCGAGAACGAAATCCTCGCCGTTATCGAAGGCTGATTTTCCCCGACTTCCCGTTACTCCAAAGATTTTTCAAGGATTAAACGATCATGGCTGCTAAAGACGTAAAATTCGGCGATTCCGCTCGTAAGAAAATGCTGGTTGGTGTCAACGTTCTGGCTGACGCAGTAAAAGCGACCCTCGGCCCGAAAGGCCGTAACGTAGTGCTGGCCAAGAGCTTCGGCGCTCCGACCATCACCAAGGACGGCGTTTCCGTCGCCAAAGAAATCGAGCTGAAAGACGCCTTCGAAAACATGGGCGCCCAGCTGGTCAAGGAAGTTGCTTCCAAGGCCAACGACGCTGCCGGTGACGGCACCACTACCGCTACCGTTCTGGCTCAGGCCATCGTCAACGAAGGCCTCAAGGCCGTCGCTGCCGGCATGAACCCGATGGACCTGAAGCGCGGCATCGACAAGGCCACCGCCGCCGTTGTCGCCGAGCTGAAGAAACTGTCCAAGCCATGCGCCGACTCCAAGGCCATCGCTCAGGTAGGCACCATCTCCGCCAACTCCGACAACTCCATCGGTGAAATCATCGCCGAAGCCATGGAAAAAGTCGGTAAAGAAGGCGTGATCACCGTTGAAGAAGGCTCGGGCCTGGAAAACGAACTGTCCGTAGTAGAAGGCATGCAGTTCGACCGTGGCTACCTGTCGCCATACTTCGTCAACAAGCCGGACACCATGGTTGCCGAGCTGGAAGGCCCGCTGCTGCTGCTGGTCGACAAGAAGATCTCCAACATCCGTGAGCTGCTGCCAGTTCTGGAAGCCGTTGCCAAGGCCGGCCGTCCGCTGCTGATCGTTGCCGAGGACGTGGAAGGCGAAGCCCTGGCTACCCTGGTAGTCAACAACATGCGCGGCATCGTCAAGGTTGCTGCGGTCAAGGCCCCGGGCTTCGGCGACCGCCGCAAGGCCATGCTGCAGGACATCGCCGTCCTGACCGGCGGCCAGGTCATCTCCGAAGAAATCGGCCTGACCCTGGAAACCACCACCCTGGAGCACCTGGGCAACGCCAAGCGCGTCATCCTGTCCAAGGAAAACACCACCATCATCGACGGTGCTGGCGTTGACGCCGACATCGAAGCACGCGTCAAGCAGATCCGTGCCCAGATCGAAGAAACCTCTTCGGACTACGACCGTGAGAAGCTGCAAGAGCGTCTGGCCAAGCTGGCTGGCGGTGTTGCCGTGATCAAGGTCGGTGCTGGCACCGAAGTTGAAATGAAAGAGAAGAAAGCCCGCGTTGAAGACGCCCTGCACGCTACCCGTGCTGCCGTCGAAGAAGGCGTGGTGCCTGGCGGTGGTGTTGCCCTGGTTCGCGCCCTGGCAGCCATTGCCGATCTCAAAGGCGACAACGAAGACCAGAACGTCGGTATCGCCCTGCTGCGTCGCGCTGTAGAAGCGCCGCTGCGCCAGATCACTGCCAACGCCGGCGACGAGCCAAGCGTTGTCGCTGACAAGGTCAAGCAAGGTTCGGGCAACTACGGCTACAACGCCGCTACCGGCGAATACGGCGACATGATCGAGATGGGTATCCTCGACCCAGCCAAGGTCACCCGTTCGGCTCTGCAAGCTGCAGCTTCGATCGGCGGTCTGATGATCACCACCGAAGCCATGGTTGCCGACCTGCCGGAAGACAAGCCAGCTGCTGGCATGCCTGACATGGGCGGCATGGGTGGCATGGGCGGCATGATGTAAGCCAGCCTTACCCCCTGCACCAAGAAAAAGCCCCGCCTAGTGCGGGGCTTTTTCATTTTCAGGCGACGCGATGCTCGGCGGCTGGCGCCTCGACCATGCCCTTGCGGTACAGCACCAGGTAATACGAGCCCAGGCCAATCAACCAGCAGAACACGGCGGTCCACACGTTATGCGACAGGAAGTGCGCCCCCTGCAGCATCCGCCCCAGCCCCAGCGCCGAGCCCGCCACCAAAGCCACCCCGAACGCCACCCGCGCCAGCTTCGGCTTGCGATCACGCAGCATGAAGAACAGGCCGAACAGGCAGAAACCGGTGGCGGCATGCCCACCTGGCCAGCACAGGCCTGGCTTGTCGGTTGCCGGGCGATGTTCCAGCAGCTTGCTGTAGGTTTCCTTGCCGCCGAACTGGGTCAGGCTCCAAGGGCATTGCACCTGGGTCACCTTCTTCAGCGGCGTGACGAAGGCGGTTGAAAGCCCCAGCGCCAGCACCAGGCAACCCAGCTCGCGGCGCCAGCTGAACAGGCGCTTCCAGAAGAAGCTCGAGGCGAACGCGCCCAGCGAGATCAGGCCAAGCAGGATCACGCCTTGCTTCACCCGGTCATGCATGACGGTTTCCAGCAGATAACTGTGACGTCCGATGAACTGCCCGGCGGCGGGGTCGTAGAACAGGTTGGCGACGTCCATGTCGACCGAGGTCAGTTCCAGCAGGAGCAGGGTCGCGGCAACCGCCAGCGGTATGCCCAGGTACAGCCAGAGGTTGATCGGACGCGGACGAGTGCGTTGTTGCATGACAGCTCCAGGGGGTAAAAAGACCGGGCATTGTCATGCGCCCGCTATTCTCTGTCCGTGAAGGATCAGTGAAAAAACTGTCAAGTTCGCTGAATTTGCCCCAGGGCTGGCACAGTACCGGCGATGGCCTTAAGCTGCGCCTGCCGCGCACCGTAGCGAAGCGCCGCACAGGAGAACCCGATGCGTATTCTTTTGGTTGAAGACAACCGCGATATTCTTGCCAACCTTGCCGATTACCTGGGCATGAAAGGCTACACCGTCGACTGCGCCCAGGATGGTCTGTCGGGCCTGCACCTGGCCGCCACCGAGCATTACGACCTGATCGTGCTCGACATCATGCTGCCCGGTATCGATGGCTATACCCTGTGCAAGCGCCTGCGCGAGGATGCCCGCCGTGACACCCCGGTGATCATGCTCACGGCCCGCGACCAGCTGGACGATCGCCTGCAAGGCTTCCGCTCTGGTGCCGATGATTACCTGCTCAAGCCCTTTGCCTTGTCCGAACTGGCCGCGCGCATCGAAGCGGTGCTGCGCCGGGCCCAGGGCGGCGGGCGCCGTACCCTGCAGGTCGCGGACCTGAGCTACGATCTCGATACGCTCGAAGTGACCCGCCAGGGCCGCCTGCTCAAGCTCAACCCGGTCGGCCTCAAGCTGCTCGCCGTACTGATGCAGAAAAGCCCGCACGTGTTGCGGCGCGAAGTGCTGGAAGAAGCCCTGTGGGGTGATGATTGCCCTGATAGCGACAGCCTGCGCAGCCATGTGCACCAGCTGCGCCAAGTGATCGACAAACCGTTTGAAAAACCGCTGCTGCATACCGTCCATGGCGTCGGCTATCGCCTCGCCGAGGGCCGCGATGGAGTTTAAGCAAAGCCTTGCCCAGCGCATCATCATCGCCTTTGCGTTGATGAGCGCGCTGGTGGCCGGCGCCTTCGCCTTCGGTATCGTCGCCACCGTGCATTTGGTTGAGGAGCGCCTGATCTCATCGGTGCTCGGCGGCGACCTGCAGCGCCTGCTGCGCATGGACAGCGTCAGTGACTGGAGCCACCGGCCACGGCCTGACCAGCTTTTCTACTTCAGTGGCGGGCGCGATGATTTCGAGCTGCCCAAGGACTTGCGCCACCTCGATGTGGGCTTCCATGAAGTATTCCGCGACCAGTTGTCCTACCACGCGATGGTCGAGATCGTCGATGGTCGCCGCTACGTACTGCTGCAGGACCAAAGCGATTTCGAAGAGCGCGAGCGGGTGCTGTTCGCCGTGGTGGTGGTGGGCTTCGTGCTCAGCCTGGTACTGGCCGTGGTGCTCGGCTGGTTACTGGCGCGCAGGGTCATGGCACCGGTCATCCGCCTGGCGCGCCAGGTTCGCCATCGTGACCAGTTGCTCGGCCTGGCGCCGCCTTTGGCACCGGACTACGCGGCCGACGAAGTCGGCCAGTTGGCGGCGGCGTTCGACGATACCCTCGGCCGGCTGCGTGATGCACTGACCCGCGAGCGCTTGTTCACCAGCGATGTCAGCCATGAGCTGCGCACGCCGCTGATGGTGCTGGCCACCTCGTGCGAACTGCTGATGGAAAACCCCAATCTGGATACCCGCTCGCGCAATCAGGTAGAGCGCATCGCCCGCGCCACGGAAGAGATGCGCGAGCTGGTCAAAACCTTCTTGATGCTGGCGCGTGCCCAGCGTGACCAGGGAGCCGTGGCGTCCCAGGCAACCCTGCGCGAAGTCGCCGACGACTTGATCGGGGTGTGGCGCGATACCATCGAGCAGAAGGGCCTGGCGCTCTACTATGATGGCCAGGTCAGTGCAGGCCCATTGCTGTACAACGCCACCTTCCTGCACTCGGTGATGGGCAACCTGCTGCGTAATGCCGCGCATTACACGGATAGCGGTTATATCCGCCTGAGCCTGGAGCTCAACGGCTTCAGTGTCGAAGACAGTGGCGTGGGTATCCCGGAGGAAAAGCGCGAGGCCATGTTCCAGCCTTTCGTGCGTGGCGAGGAGCGGCGTGGCGAAGGCCTCGGCTTGGGCCTGTCGCTGGTACAGCGGATCTGCGATGACCAAGGCTGGCGGGTGACATTGACTTCGACGTCGCCGCACGGCTGCCGCTTCCAGGTGGACCTGAGCCAGAGTGCGGAAAAGACCGATCCCACCCTGTAATATGATGAAACAGTCCTGCCGTTTGGTGACGTTATTTTCACATTGGCATGACCTGTTTCCCACGATTTGTTACCTAAGGTAGGCGCATTGAAGATAGGAGCCTCTCGATGCGCAGCCCGATCAAACTCGAATTTTCCGAGAAGTACGACCAGCAACATGCCCAAGCGTATTTCCTCAAGCATCAGGATGGACTGGCACGACGCCTGTCCCACAAGCGCGACGAGCATCTCGCCCGTCGGGCCCTGACGCTGGCCGGCGAACCGGGCCTGGTCCTTGATCTGCCCTGCGGAGCGGGCCGATTCTGGCCGCTGCTGGCGGAAAAGCCGAACCGGGTGATCATCGGCGCCGATAACTCCGAGGCGATGATCAAGACCGCCTGTGCCGCACAACCGCCAGAAGTGGTGGCGCGGGTACGCCCTTTGCAGACTTCGGCGTTCGCGATCGATTTGCCGGATAATTCAGTCGACAGCATTTTCTGCATGCGGCTGTTTCACCATATCGGCCAAGCGGCTCATCGCCAAACCATTCTTGACGAGTTTCAAAGGGTTAGCCGTGACAGCGTAATCCTGTCATTGTGGGTGGACGGTAACCTCAAGGCTTGGCGCCGCCAGAAGCTCGAGCAAAAGCGCAGTGCCAACGGCGAGCAGGGCAGCTATCAGAACCGTTTCGTGTTACCGGCAGAAACGGTTGAAGCAGAATTCAAGGCCGCCGGCTTCAGAATCCAGGAGCGCCTCGACTTCCTGCCGTTCTATGCCATGTGGCGGGTATATGTATTGCGTAAGGGGTAGTGTTTGATGGCTGTAGCCCAAAATGGGGAGTCGCGGTTCGATTATTACTGGCGCCAGCAAGGTGAATGGGTCGAGGAACCCAACCAGCGGCGCGGTGGTGAAAGTGGCGTACAACGTCTGAGGGATGGCAACGGCAAGGTGCTGTATGCCAAGCGTCAGGTTGGCCATATCTATCGCAGCCTGTTACACCCATTCGGCAGGCCGACGGTGTTGCGCGAGCTCGATGCACTGAACAGCTTCGAACAACTCGGCGTGCGCGTGCCACGTATCGTGTTTTGTGGTGCCGAGCGTGATCCTGAGCATCAATGGCGTGCGCTGCTGGTCAGCGAGGCGCTGGATGGCTTTGTCGAGCTCGACACCTGGCATGCCGAAGGTGCGCGCGAGCGTTATCCCCAGGTGGTGCATGAACGCATGCTCAAGGACCTGGCCGACAACCTGGCGCGCATGCACCTGGGGCATTGGCAGCATGGCTGCCTGTACGGCAAGCACGTCTTCATCAAGGTCATCGGCGCAGGTGAGCAGGCCCGCGTCGAGGTAGCACTCCTGGACCTGGAAAAGTGCCGACGACGCATCAGCTGTCAGCGGGCTGCGGGCAACGACCTGCGTCAGCTGCGCCGCCACTCGTCGCTAAATGACACGGAATGGCAAACGCTGCTCTATTTTTACCAGATGGCGTTTGGCAGCGCTGTCAAAGGGTTAGGGCAATGAAACTAGAAATAGCTCGAGCTTTGTTCCTGGTGGCTGGGTTGGCTGTGACCACGGCGGCGGTAGCTGCCTGGGAAGAGCCGCGGCCTGTGGTGTTCAGCAAGGCTGGCCAATGCGCGGTGCCGCATACGGTCAAGCAGCAGAACAAGGCCGAGCCGGACCAGGATCTGCTGTTGTTCCTCTTTGGAATGCGCCAGGGGCTACGGCCATTTGGCTGATACAGCTCGAGCAAGATAAAGGCCTCGCCAATGCGAGGCCTTTGTTTTTTCTGTGTGCCTCACCGGCCTCTTCGCGGGCAAGCCCGTTCCCACAGGGATCGCGCCAGCTTTTGAAATTGAGCAAGACAGTTGCTCCTGCAGGGCCAGCACATTGCCCAAGGGGTACGTTGTCTCTGTGGGAGCGGGCGTGCCCGCGAAGGGGCCGGATCAGGCGACAACAGGCTCCTTGGCTGCTGATTTGTGTGCCAGCAAGGTGTAGATACACGGCAACACGAACAGGGTAAACAAGGTCCCGATCGACATCCCGGTGGCAATCACCGTGCCGATGTCGAACCGGCTGACTGCCCCGGCACCGGTAGCCAGAATCAGCGGCACCATGCCGAACACCATGGCCGCCGTGGTCATCAGCACCGGCCGCAGGCGAATGGCGGCAGCCTCCTCGATGGCCTGGCGGATGCTCAAGCCCTGTTCCTCTCGCAACTGGTTGGCAAACTCGACGATCAGGATGCCGTGCTTGCTGATCAGGCCGATCAGGGTCACCAGCCCCACCTGGGTATAGATGTTCATGCTGGAAATGCCCAGGAACAGCGGAAGCAGCGCGCCACAGATCGACAAGGGTACGGTCACCAGAATCACCAGCGGGTCGCGGAAACTCTCGAACTGCGCGGCCAGTACCAGGAAGATGATCGCCAATGCCAGGCCGAAGGTCACCCACAGGGCGCTGCCCTCCTGAACGTACTGCCTGGCCGCCCCGGCATAGTCGAAGGCAAAGCCCTCAGGTGCTTCTTCCCGGGCGATATCGCGCACCGTCTGCAACGCCTCGCCAATGCTGACCATCGGCACCCCTTGGATGATCGCCGAGTTCAGCTGCTGGAACTGGTTGAGCTGGCGCGGGCGGGCCCGGTCACGGAGCGTGATCAGCGTCGACAACGGTAGCAGCTGCCCTTGCTCGTTCTTCACGTAGTAGTTGTTCAGCCAGCCGGCGTTGTCCCGGAAGGGCCGCTCCACCTGGGCAATCACCTTGTAGCTGCGGCCTTCGAGGGTGAAGCGGTTGATTTCAGCCTCGCCCAGCAGGGTGGCCAAGGTACTGCCCAGCGTATCCATGGACACACCCATCTGCGCCGCCTTGGCCCGGTCGATGTCGACCACCACTTCTGGCTTGTCGAAGGCCAGGTCGATGTCGAGGAAAGCGAACTTGCCTGATGCCTGCGCCCTCTGCTTGACCCGCTGGGCGACTTCCAGCAGGGCAGGGTAGTCCCCGGCGGTGTTGATCACGAACTGAAACGGCAGGCCTTCGCCGGTACCCGGCAGCGACGGCAGGTTGAAACCGAAGATCTGCAGCCCACCGATCTGCTCGAGTTTGGCCTGCACCAGCGGCAGCAGCTCCATCTGCGTGCGTTGGCGTTCGTTCCAGGGCTTGAGCAGAAAGCCACCGATGCCGCTCTGCACGCCGTTGAAGCCGTTTATCTGGAACGACGAGTAGTACTCGGGGAAACTCTTGAACAGCGGCGTGAACTGGTCGGTGTAGGCATTCAGGTAGTCGAGGTTGGCCGGCTGTGGCGAACTGCTCATCATGAAGATCACGCCCTGGTCCTCGTTGGGCGCCAGTTCGTTCTGGGTGAACTTGAGCAACAACGGGATCAGGCACAGGATGATCACGGCGAACACCAGTACCACCGGGCGGCTGTCGAGGGTAGCGTGCAGCACGCGCTGATAACGCAGCTTGAGGCCGTCGAACAGCACATCAAGCCGATGGGCCAGGCCGCTGGGGTTCTGCTCCTGGCGCAGCAGCAGGGCGCACATCATCGGCGACAGGGTCAGGGCGACGATGCCGGAGATCACCACCGCCCCGGCCAGGGTCAGGGCGAACTCCTTGAACAGCGCACCGGTGAGCCCGGTGAGAAAACCGATGGGGGCGTACACCGCGGCCAGGGTGATGGTCATCGACACCACCGGCATGGCGATCTCCCGTGCGCCCTCCAGGGCCGCGTCGAAGGGGGACTTGCCTTCCTCCATGTGCCGGTGAATGTTCTCTACCACCACGATGGCGTCGTCCACCACCAGGCCGATGGCCAGCACCATGGCCAGCAGCGTCAGCAGGTTCAGCGAGTAACCCATCATCTGCATGAAGAACAGCACGCCAATCATCGACAGCGGAATGGTCACCACCGGGATCAGCACCGAGCGCAGGGCGCCGAGGAACAGGAACACCACCACGATGACGATCAGCACCGCTTCGCCGAGAGTCTTGATCACTTCGTCGATGGAGGCCTGGATGAACAGTGTGGCGTCGTAGGCGATCGATACCTTCAGCGCCGAAGGCAGCTGGCTCTCCAGCTCGGGCATGATGCGCCGTACTTCCTTGATCACGTCCAGCGGGTTGGCTGCCGGAGTGGCCTTGATGCCGATATAGACAGACGGCGTGCCGTCGAACGAGCTGACCGTGTCGTAGTTTTCCGCGCCCATTTCCACACGTGCCACATCACCCAGCAGTACCCGGCTGTCGCCGGACACCTTGAGCGGCAGGGCGGCAAAGGCTTCGGCCGATTTCAGCTCGGTGCTCGCGTTGATGCTGGTGACCACGTATTCGCCCTTCACCTCGCCGGCGGCGGAGAGGAAGTTGTAGCGGCGCACGGCATTGGTCACGTCGCTGGCGGCCAGGCCGAAGCCGGCCAGTTTCACCGGGTCGATCCAGATACGCATGGCGAACACCTGGTTGCCAAGGATTTCCGCCTCGGCCATGCCTGGCAAGGTGGCAAGCTTGGGCTGGATCACCCGCGACAGGTAGTCGGTGATCTGTGGGTTGCTCATATCCTTGCTGTAGAAGCTGATGTACATCAGTGCCGAGGCGTCGGCGGCCTCCTTGCTGAGCACCGGGTCTTCGGCGTTCTGCGGCAGCTGGTTGCGCACTTCGTTGGCCTTGGCCAGCAGTTCGGTGAACAGGCGGTCGCTGTCGGCGCCGACGCGCGCGTAGATGGAAATCACCGAGAAGTTCTGGCGGCTGACCGAGGTCATGTAGTCGATGCCTTCGGCACTGGCCAGGCTCTGTTGCAGCGGCTGGGTGATGTAGCCCTGAATGGTCTCGGCGTTGGCCCCGGGGTAGGCGGTGGTCACCGTGATCAGGGCGTTCTCCATTTTCGGGTACTGGCGGATCTGCAGTTTGTGCCAAGCCTGGAAACCGAGCAGCAGGATCAGCAGGCTGACCACGCTGGCCAGCACCGGGCGGCGGATGAACGGGTCGGTGAACGCCATGCCTGCCTCCTGCTCAGTCGCTGCGCGGTGCGCCCTGTTCGGGCTTGAGCGCGCTGTCCTGGCCAATCCGGATTGCCGCTCCAGGGGTCAGCTTGAGCTGCCCGGCGGTGACCACCTGCTCCCCGGCCTTGAGGCCTTTGCTGACCACCACCAGCCCATCGCGGCGTTCGCCGGTCTGTACGGTGCGCTGTTCGGCGCTGAGCTGTGGCTCGCCCTTTTCGTCGGTGACGGGGTTGCCGTCCTTGTCCTGCTTCGGCGTGGCGACGTACACCGAGTTGCCATAGAGGGTGTAGGTGATTGCGCTTTCCGGCACGACCACCTCGGGTTGCGGGTCGGGCAGCAGGATCAGCAGGTTGGCGAACATGCCTGGCAGCAGTTTGTCTTCCGGGTTGGCCAGGGTCGCGCGAACCAGCAGGTTGCGCGTGTTCTCATCGACCTTGGGGTTGATCGCGCTGAGGCTGGCCGGGAAGGTCTGGCCAGGGTAGGCGGCCACCTGCACCAGCACCTGCTGGCCCAGGCTCAGGCGCGGCAACGCCTGCTCTGGGACGTTGAAGTCGACGTACAGGCTGGACAAATCCTGCAGGGTGGCAATCACCGTGCCGGCGGCCAGGTACTGGCCGATGTCCACCTGGCGAATGCCGATGGTGCCACTGAACGGCGCGTTGATGCTTTTCTTGATCTTCTGCGCCTTGAGCTGTTCAACCACCGCCTGATTGCGCCGGTACTGGGAGGACAGGCGATCGAATTCACCGCGGGAGATGGCGGCATCACCGACCAGCTGGCTGCCGCGACCGAAGTCGACCTTGGCCAGCCCCAGGTCGGCCTGGGCAGTGCCGAGCAGGGCGGTTTCCTGGTCGTCGTTGAGCTGCAGCAGCGGTTGCCCGGCTTTGACCTTCTGCCCGGAGTCGAAGTACAAGGCCTTGACGATGCCCTCCACTTCCAGGCTCAGTTCGACGCCTTGCAGGGCCTTGAGGCTGCCGACGGCAGGCAGGCGCTCCTGCCACTGGCGCTGTTCGGCCGGGGCGGCCGCAACAGTGATGGGTGGCCTGGGCGCAGAGAACATCTGGATCTGTTGGTAGATCGAGAAGCCCTTGTAGCCCCCCAGGGCCAGCACGATCAACAGAACGACAGCCAACATGATGAGCATGCGGCGGCGTAGCATAAGTCCGGTTCCTTGGATGCGTGATTGTTATTCGCTCGAACACGACAACGGGCGATCCTGCCCACGTGCGGATGGAGGAAGTATTGCAGAAGGGGGAGGAGATTGCCTGTGCCGGCCCTTTCGCGGCTAAAGCCGCTCCCACAGGGACCGCGCAGTCAGAGGGTGCGCGGTCCCTGTGGGATCGGGCGTGCCCGCGAATAGGCCGGCACAGGCGGCAGAAAAATCAGACCAGATGCAGGTGGTTGTCCCAGAACCCGGACGGCAGGTCCATCGGTTGCCCGATGAGCTCGGCCTTGCGGCAATCGTAGAAGCGGCAACGACCCTGCCCGGACGTCACGACAAATCCATCCTCGACCGCACCGACCCCGGCGCAATCGGGCATCGGGGCATCGAGCTTCACCGCACCGCTGTCCAGGTCCCAGACGAACAGGCGGTTGGCCCGCGGTGCGGTCAACGCTACCAGGCGCAGGTCGCTGTGGATGGCGACGCTGGCGGTGTACTGGGCCATCGATTGCAGCTGGCGCTCCGGCACCGGGAAGGCCTTGAACGGCTCGCCCGGGCGCTTGATCGCCAGCAGCTCGGCGGTTTCGTCGGCAGCCCCCATGAACTGCTGGCAGGCGGCAATGGTGCCATCGTCGCCCACTGCGAGGTGGCGCACGCTGTTCATCTGCTGGGCCAGGGTTTCCTTGCTCAGCAGGGTGCCGTCGCGCTGCATCAGCACCAGGCTGGGTTCCATGGCGTCGAGGTTCATCTCGACCCGGCTCTCGGCCTCGGTGCGGATACCGCCATTGGCCACGACCAGGGTTTCGCCGTCCGGCAGCCAGGCCAGCTCGTGGGGGCCGATGCCATGGGTCGGGATCTCACCGCTGTGCACCAGGCGCTCGCCCTCGAAACGGTACACGCCGAGCACACCGCGGCCTGGGTCGGTGGTGTCGTTTTCGGTGGCATACAGCCATTCGCCACCCTTGTGGATCACCGCATGGCCATAGAAGTGGCGGTTTGGTTGCGAGGTGATGGTCTGCAGCAGGCGCCCATCGCGCAGGTCGACCAGGTAGCTTTCGGTACCGGGGCGACGGGCGACGAACAGGGCGATCGGCAGCTCGGGGTGGTTGATGATGGCATGGCAACGCTGGGCAACCTGGGTGCTGAACACCTGGGTGCCGTCCAGGCGGAACCCGACCGCGTAATGCTTGCCGTCGCCATCGTCCCGCGCCGACAACAGCAAGGGTTCGCTACCTTTGTTGCGCAGCAGGCTCCAGCCGCCCAAGGTCAGGGCGCTGAGCAATACGCTACCGAGTTTGAGGGCCTGGCGTCGCAGCATGATCAGTCACCGTCGTTGGCATTGAAGCCCAGCTGGATGTTCAGCGCCTTGGCCAGGTCGCCTTCGTGCAGGCGGTGGACGGCGTTCAGAGCATCGTAGATCTGATTGAGGGTCTGCTGCCCGGCGTCGTCGGCCAGCAGCTCGCCGAGGGTCTTCTGGTTGTCGGCCAGCAGTTTGAGCGCCGTAGCGTAGGCGTCGTCGATCTTCTGCGCCAGGGGTTTCTGATCGCTGGGCAGCAGGCCGCGCAGGCCCTGGTTGTCGACCCCGACCCACACCGCCTGGGCGGCCTTGAGGGTGGCTTCCAGGCTTTTCAGCGAGGAGTGGCTGCGCCAGGCTTCGGCCTGCAGCGGTTGTGGGATGCCCTTGCTCTGCCGGCCCATGGGGGCGCCCAGCTTCTTCTTCAGGGTATCCAGGGCGGTAACCTGGGAGCGCAGCAGGTCGGCGATCGCCTCGTGGGAGTCGGCGTAGCGCTGGTTGGGGAACTTGGTCATCTGCGACAGCATGCCGTCGGTGCTGTTCCAGGTCTTGAGAATATCCTCGGCCAGGGCCTTCTGGTGATCGGCAATGGCGACCAGCAGCGGGCAATAGCGGGCCTTCTGCTCGGCAGTGGCGATGTCTGGCTTGCTGTCGAAAAGGATGTACTCGTAAGCCGACAGGCCGCGTACCACGACGCTGGCCTTGCCCAGGGCGGCGGCATCGACCGGCTTGTCGCCATTGACCAGCTGCTCGACCTGGCGGCCGACCAGGTTCTTCTTGTCCGGCCAGAATTGTACCTGCCAGGCGCGGTTGCCTTCGGCCAGCGGGCCGACCAGCAGCGGTTGCAGTTCGGCCCAGGCTTTTTGCGCATTGAGGAAATCGGCGCGGGCGGTGTCCAGGCTTTCCTTGCCCTCACAGTAGGCCAGGGCGCTGGCGGCCAGCTGGCGGTCGGCTTCGACCCAGCGGCTGTAGGTCGGCAGGATCACCTGCTTGGCGATGGCGGCGGAAGTCACTGCCTGCGGGTCCTGCGGCGAGCAGGCACCCAAGGCGAGTGCGGCGAGGCTGGTGAACAACAGTTTGGGTCGGAACATGCCCGGCTCCTTGCGCGTTTCAAAGTGAGTTCAGGAAAGCCAGCAACGCGGCGCGCTGCTCGGCATTGAAGGTCAATACATGGTCGCGCGCCGACTGTGCTTCGCCGCCGTGCCAGAGCACGGCTTCGAGCAGGTTGCGGGCGCGGCCGTCGTGCAGGTACTGGGTGTGGCCGCTGACCGTTTCGGTCAGGCCGATACCCCACAACGGCGGGGTACGCCAGTCCTGGCCGTTGGCGGCGAATTCGGTTCGCTCGTCGGCCAGGCCTGGGCCCATGTCGTGCAACAGCAGGTCGCTGTAGGGGCGGATCACCTGATTGGCCAGCTCCGCTTCGGCGGTGTTGGCGGCAGTGGTGAACTGCGGGATATGGCAGGCCTGGCAGCCGGCCTGGAAGAACAGGTTCTTGCCGGCCAGCACTTGCGGTGCGGCGACGTCACGACGTGCCGGCACGCCGAGATTGCGGGTGTAGAAGGTGACCAGGCGCAGGATGTTGTCGCTGACCTCCTTCTCGTCGCCTTCACCGTCGCCATTGGGCGCGGCCAGGCAGTCGACCTGGGCCGGGGTGCAGTCGTCCTTCGGTTGCAAGCGGCTGGTCAGGCCCATGTCGCCGTTGAAGGCGTGCACGTTCTGCTGGTTGACGTTGGGCTGCCCGGCCTTCCAGCCGAAGCGGCCGATCACGGTCTTGCCCTGGGCGTCGTCCCAGACCCGGTTGGCGCGGCCGCGGATACCATCGTGGTTGCGGTCGTCCGGGTCTTCGTTGGCCAGGATGTCGGCTTCGGCGATGGCTTCGAGCAGGCCCAGGCCAATCATCGGCGGGGCGACACGGGCCGAGAAGCGCGTGTCGGGATGCATCGGGCCGTAGCCAAGCTGGGTGATCTGCAGGGTCGGGCGGCGCAGTTCGACCGGGTGGCCGTCCTTGAAGGTGACGGTCTGGGTGGAGTAGTTCACCCGCACCTTGCCCTCTGGCGCCACGCCGGGGATGGCCATGTCCTGCAGCTGGGTGCCGTAGACCGGCTCAGGGACCACGCCCAGGCGCTCGATCTGCTTGGCCAGGTAAGGCTGATCGGGGATCGACAGGCGCACCAGCATGCCCACGGCATTGCTGTCATCGGGCCCAGGTGGATGCCCGCGGCCATCGCGCACGTGGCAGTTCTGGCAGGCCGTGGTGTTGAACAACGGGCCTAGGCCATCACGCGCGGTGGTGGTGGACGGGGCGATCACCCAAGGGCTGCGGAAGAAGCTGTTGCCCACGGCGAAGTCCAGGCGCCGCTCGGCCGAAAGGTTGGCCGAGGGCAGGGAAAACGCCTTGCGGTCGTCGCGCTGAACCGTTGCCTGGCCGCCAGACAGCGCTTCGCCGGGCTCGGCCTGGGTGAAACGCGGGGCGTCATCACAGGCGGCAAGGGCGAGGGCCAGCAGCAGAGGGGAGAGTCGGGACAGCGACGAGGACATGCAAAATCCTGGGCGTGGACGAAAAACCGGCGTGCAAGCTTAGCAGGCCAGCCTTGTTTGAATAAGAGCAATTTGCAATTACCCGGGTGAAAAGAATGTTAAATGCCAGCATTTTCATCAGTCTGCACCGGCCTCTTCGCGGGCAAGTCGGATCG